>JAGRJB010000312.1 GCA_020442965.1 Pseudomonadales bacterium | reverse complement strand
ATGCCGTTCTTGACGTACACGTTGAAGGCGCAATTGCCGGCGCAATTGGTGCCGTGGGTTCCGTGTGCGACACGATCCCATTTCCACTTGGCTCGATACAGATCTTCGAACGATCGATAGATCGGCGTGGGGGGCGTCGGTGTCGCAGCGAGGCCGGCCGGTGAGTAGTGCAACGACAACACGGCACCGGATGCGGCCAGCCGTTGCATGAATCGTCGCCGGCTGTGAATCGCGGTCTTCATCTCTCCACATGAGAAGCGAGCACGAGAGCCAAGAATCTAGCGCGCGACTAAGGATTAAGATAATTAATTACAATAGCCAGGACATAAGTGCGACTTATGATATAAGCCGGCTGTTCAGGAGCGAAATTTGGACCTGCGGCAACTCAAGCATTTCATGGCACTGGCCGAGGCACGGAACTTCAACAGGGCCTCCGAGAGCGTTGGCCTGACGCAATCAGCGCTGACCCAGTCGATTTCGAAACTGGAGAAGGAGCTCGACTTGCAGCTGTTCATACGCAGCAAGACCGGATCCGTTCTGACCAAGCATGGCCGCCGGCTGCTCGATCACGCGAAAGTGATCAGCGGACAATTCGAGGCAGCCAATACAGAACTCAAAGCGCGCGCCAGGCATCTGCGGACCGAAGTCAGGGTCGGGGTCATCAATAGCTTGAGTGACGAAATCCTGATCAGGGCTGTCTCGATGTTCCAGTCCGCCTACCCTGACTACAACGTCAAGATCGTCAAAGACTGGTCACCGGGTTTGGCCGCACAACTGGCCGAAGGAGAGATCGACTTCGCGTTTCTCTCCGATCATTTCCTGACGCGGGACATGCCGGAGATCGAACGGCAGCCCCTGTTCCGCGACCATGTCCGCATCGTTGTGGGTGAAAAGCATCCGCTATATCGCCATCGCAAACCCACACTGCCCGATCTGGCCAACCAGCAGTGGGTTGCTGTGTCGACGAGCCCCGACTGGCCGGAATTTCTGGCTCGAGTGTTCGCGTCAGCGGATATCGAACCGCCCCGTCACGTTGTCAGGACTAACTCGATGACGCTGGCGACGCTATTCATCGTCGGCGGGCACGCCGTCGGGCTCGTTTCGCCGAAGCTGTTTCACTCCTCCAGCCGTGGTTCGGACCGTGTGAAGTACTTTTCAGTGCCGGAATTCGATCAGGAGCGCCAATTCAGCATCTGTCGACGTGCCCGCATGGTCGTCCGGCCCTTCCATCAGCGTTTCATGGACAATCTGCAAACGGCCATATTGGAGTGGATCGACGCCAACGGATCGGATTGATCCGATCGTTAGCGGGTGCTGGTTGCCTTACCGCGGGCCCAAACATCGATGATCTCGGTTGTCTCGGGGCAGTAGGTTCGATTGAGCCATCCGCTCATGGTGCGATCGTGTCGCTCCTTGCTGGTGGAGCCGATCACGTCCTTGGCGAGAACGGTAAAGTAGTCGGCATCTCGCGCTGCACGAATGGTGCTCTCCACGCAGCCTTCCGTCACCTGCCCCGCGATGATCAGCGTTTCGATGCCATGCTTCTGTAACAAGTCATCGAGTGGGGTCTTCACGAACGCCGAACCCCGCAGCTTCTTGATCACGTGGTCATCGGCCTCGACCTCCATTTTCTCATACAGTTCAGCGCCCCAGGTTCCCTCGATCGTGTAGAACCTTTCCTGGTCCAACGACTTCAACCCCGCCCCGGCATGCAGCGCCAACCACATCGGCGAGTCGGAGGCGAACCCTTTCGCGATGACGAACTGTGTAAAGATCACCATCACACCATGCGACCGCGCCGCTCGCGTCAGTTGGTTGATCCGATCATTCATGCCCTGCGTCATCGATACATCGAGTTTCATCACCTCGGCGTAGTAGCCACGCGAGTGACAAAAATCGTTCTGCTGGTCGATGACCAGAACAGCGGTGTGCGCGGGATCGATAACCTCTTCCAGAGTGCTATAGAACGCTCGATCGCCAATGGTTTTCATGATCGTCCTTCAGTCTAGATACGCTGACAAAACCGCATCGATCGCCTTGCGCTCTTCGGCGCGAGCGGGGAACAGCGGCGTACGGATGTTCGCGGTGGGAATAAAGCCTGCCGCATGCAGTGCATACTTGAGTCGCGACGACCAACGATAGCTGGGCCGGCCGTAGATCGCGTCCGACAGTGGCATGAGATCGAGAGACGCCTTTCTGGCCGCCTTCAAGTCGTTAGCCCAGACGGCATCCTGTAATTTCTTGACAGGTTTGACGAAGTTGGCAAGACCGATGGTGCAGCCATCAGCACCCAGGGCGTAGTTGCCGAACAGACCACAATCGGTCGCCGCGAAGATCGTCAGATCGGGATTGACCTCCCGTAGCGCCACCAGATCCCGCTCGTACTCGATATCGTCCTCGACTTCCTGCTTGATCCCCCCGATATTGGGAAGAGTCGCGATTTGCTTCAGGACATGACGAGGCATCATCAGATTCGTCTGCGGGCGATACTGCATGAACCACATCGGAATGGGTGTTAGTGCAGCAGCCTGGCGGTAATAGTCGACCACCGCCTCCGGCGCATACTGGAACGCCCCGCGTGCAAACGAAAACGGCGAGAACATCAGAATGGCGTCCGCACCGCACTCGGCTGCCGACTCACACTGAGCTGCGAACTTCGCGCCCAGTCCTTGCGTATGGATTCCGGCCAGGATTGGCACCGCGCCGCCAACGGCGGCTCGCACCGTTTTGATTGCCTCGCGGCGTTCGTCACCAGACAGCAGGCTCAGTTCGCCAGTGTGTCCGTTGACCAAGAACCCTCCGGCGCCATCCGCCACCTGTCGCTTCGCCAGATCGCCCATGACATCGAACAGAATCTCGTTCTTGTCATCCTGGGGCGCAACGATTGCAGGAAAGACGCCTCTGAACTTCTTCATCACTAATCCTCCAAGACTAACAAGGCTTTGCGGCACCGCGATCGGCAGCGAATGGGGCCAGCGTCTTCAGGCGGCGCGCGGGCCAAGCCGGCAAGACCCACCCGGTATTTCTGAGGACGCAATCCGTGACTTGCACCCGCCCGAGCAGGTCGAGTTCTTCGTCCGGAGCGGCACCGAATTCCACCGTCGCCTCGCCCCATACTTCGTCGCTGAACCAGCCGTCGCGAGTCTCGATCACCAGCAGCTCGCGAATATCCTCACCACCATCGATGGGTGACGGGATGTGTCGAACCGTGTAGAAACCGTTGAAGGGCTTTTTCTGCTTCGGCGCAGCGGCTGGATCGAGTTGCGCCCGGACGCGCATGAGCGGGTAACCGTAGCGGTCGATATCGATGTTGAACTCGCTCGTCGCGCGACCCGGCTTGGTCCCTGCCGAGTCCCGGGTCGCAGCAGTCATTGCAATGTTCGCGATCTTCTTTGGCCAACCGAACGCGGCGCGCGCTTTGTACAGGGCCCAGTCGTGTGAAACCCACATGAACAGATTGTAGTGACGCAGCAGCTCGCCAGGCGGGGCTGCCAACACGGCAATACAAGCTTCGTAGTACTGACTGAATGCCGGCGGATAGGGCTTGCCATCTTCGGGTCGCCGCTTGAGCTCGTACAGTTTCAGAAACCCTTCGTGCGGATCATCGAGTTGCAACGGTGGGGGCAGCCACTGCGACAAATCTGCCTCAGTCCTGAACGTGACATACAACACCCGGCCGGTGTAGCGGTCGGCGCGCATTTGATAGCTGAGCTTTCGTGAAATACCGAAAGGCTGATCAGCGCCGATGAGCATGTTCAGGATTCTTCGGCAGCGATGACCGCGTTGATGCCACTCGCGAGCGTGCGTGTCGCCGCGACGGCAGCCGTGATTTCCAGGGCCTGAATGAGATCGTCTCGGGAGAGACCTGCGGCAAGAGCTTTGCGGCAGTGGTTAGCGATTACCGGCGGGGCCGAGCCAGCGCCCACGCAGATGCAAGCGAGCAGCATTTCCTTGTGCCCGTCTGACAACCCCCCTTGGCGGTAGATCGAATGGGTCAGAAAGCCATCGAAAGAATCCAATGTCTTCAACCCCAAAACCCCAAAACCCCATAAGTATTAATTAAGAGTTAATCTTAATTTAATTATTCAGAACACAAGGCAATCAACCAACAAGACACAAACAGGAAAGATAGAGGAGGAAACTTCCACAAATAAATTCAGCAAGAGCTTTTTTATTAGA
>JAGRJB010000010.1 GCA_020442965.1 Pseudomonadales bacterium | reverse complement strand
ACTCGACGAATACGATATCTGCGCCTGCGGCAGCATAGGCCACACCACGACCCACCGCTTTATCGAAGCCCAGGCCGGGTCGCGCATCGGTGCGCGCAATGATCAGAAAATTCTCGTCATGCCGCGCATCGACCGCAACCTTGACCTTGGCCACCATGTCCGCGAGCGGCACCACTCGGCGATAGGGCGTATGGCCACATTTCTTGGGAAATTCCTGGTCTTCAATCTGAATCGCGGCGACACCCGCGCGCTCGTAGCCGCGCACCGTGTGATGCACGTTCAGCAGCCCGCCGAAGCCCGTGTCGGCATCGGCGATCACCGGTGCCTGGCTCTTCTCGACCACGCGCGCCACCCGGCTCAACATATCGGTGTAGGTTGCAATGCCAGCGTCCGGGATACCCAGATACGACGCCGTGAGCCAGTAGCCCGACGCATACACCGCATCGAAGCCGACGCGTTCGGCGAGCATCGCGGAAATCATGTCGAACACACCCGGTGCGACGATGAACTCTCCGCGCGCGAGTTTCTGTTTGAGACGCGTATCGGCCATGACGACTCGAACTTGTTGCAGGAATCCGGCACCATAGCTCACTCGTCTACTTTTTATAAGCCATTGCTGTCATGAAGATCGTGCTCGCGCTGCTCGTTAGCCTGTTGGCCATCGCCGACGCATCTGCCGTGACACGTGAGGAACGCGGCAACCTGATCCTGGAGGACATTCCGGCGGCGGACACCGCTCAAGCAGCGCGGCTTGACAGCTATCTCGACGGTCGCAATGCCAGCTTTGTCGACTGGCTCGCCGATGGCAGCATGCTGGTCAGCACACGCTTCGGCGATACGGCGCAACTGCATCTCGTTCGTCAACCGTTCGGTGCGCGCGAGCAGCTGACCTTCGGCCGCGAACCCGTGACCAGCGCGAGCGCGCCGACCACGGGGGCAGCGCATGGCTTCGTATATCTGCGCGACCAGGGCGGCGATGAGAACGCCCAGCTCTACTATCATGATCTCACCAACGACACGACGCAGCGGATAACGGACGGCAAATCGCGCAACACCGGCGCCGTGTGGAGTCGCGACGGTCGCCGTATCGCCTACGCAAGCACGGCGCGCGACGGCGTGAGCTACGATATCTACATCGCCGACGTACCCGGCAGCCTCGCACCACGTTTCGTCATGAACGGGATGGGCAAGACCTGGTTCGTGCTCGATTGGTCGATCGACGACAGCAAGCTCCTGGTGCTCAACTACGTCTCGATCAACGAGAGCTATCTCTATCTGGCCGACGCAGTCACGGGTACTTTGACGCCCGTGGATGCGGCAAAGGAGCCTGTTGGCATCCGCAGCGCCAAGTTGGCGCCGGACGGACGACACGTTTACCTCGTATCGGATAGGGGCAGCGAATTTGCGCAGTTGCGCAAGGTCGACACCGCGCTCGGCGACGTCACCGTGCTGACCGAACGCATTCCCTGGGATATCGAGACCTTCGACGTTTCTCTCGACGGTCGATACATCGCTTTCGTCGCCAATGTCGACGGCGTCAGCCGCCTGACCGTGCTGGATCAGACCAACCAAACCGAACTCGCACCCCCGATCGCCGCTGGCCAGATCGGACGGCTGGCGTTCGACCGCACCGGCAAGCGCCTGGCGCTGTCGCTCGAAACCGCGCGGGCACCGCGCGATGTGTATGTCCTCGACATCGAAAAGAACGCGCTCCAGCGTTGGACCGAGAGCGAAACCGGTGCAGTCGATGCGAGCAAGTTCGTCGCCGCCGAGTTGATCCGCTTTCCGACCTTCGACCGGGTGAACGGGAAAACACGTGAGATCCCGGCATTTGTATTTCGTCCCACGAGGCTCGGGCCGCATCCGGTCGTTATCGATTTTCACGGCGGACCTGAGGGCCAGTACACACCGGGCTACTCACCCTTTACCCAATTTCTGGTCAATGAGCTGGGCGTGGTCGTCGTCGCGCCTAACATCCGCGGCTCCTCCGGCTACGGCAAAACCTACCTCAGGCTCGACAACGGTCTGTTGCGCGAGGATGCGATCAAGGACATCGGCTCGCTGCTCGTTTGGATCGGGCTGCAGCCCGACCTCGATCGCGACCGAGTGATGGTGATGGGTGGCTCTTATGGTGGATACCTGGCGCTGGCGTCCCTTGTGAACTACAGCGATCGTCTGCGCGGCGGCGTCGACACGGTCGGCATCAGCAACTTCATCACGTTCCTGCAAAACACGTCCGACTATCGCCGCGATCTGCGACGCGCCGAATATGGCGATGAGCGCGATCCGCGGATGCGCGCATTCCTGCGCCGCATTTCACCGCTCACCAACGCCGAACGGATCAATCGTCCGTTGTTAGTGGTACAAGGGCTCAATGATCCGCGCGTACCGGCGTCGGAGTCCGTGCAAATGGTCGGCCTGATCCGTGCACGCGGCGGCGAGGTCTGGTATCTGGCCGCGAAAGACGAAGGTCACGGCTTTCGCAAGAAGTCGAATCGCGACGCCTATCTGCAGACTATCGCAACCTTCCTCACCAAATTGATCGCGTCGAAAGGTCCCGGTCAGTAGTCAGTTGCCGCTCAATCGCGAGCCGTGAACCAAAAGCGGCGCTTCGGGGTGACCGTGAGCTTGGGTCGCTGTTGCGAGTAGTACGTCGCGATTGCCGCAATGTCATCGTCGGTCAAGGCTCCCACGAAGCCACCCATCACGTCGTTCTTCCGATTGCCGCGCTTGTAGTCGTGCAGCGCACGTTCAATGTAGTCCGCATACTGGCCCGACAAGTTCGGATACTGCGCGATGATGCCAATACCATCCGTTCCGTGGCAGGCAACACAAGCAGCAGCGGCTTCCGGCGGTTTGCCGACGGGATTGGCGGTCGCCGCCGCGGCGATGGGGGTACCCCCCAGGAATACTGCGATGTCGGCGACATCCTGATCGGACAGCGAAGCCGCCTGCGCGTGCATCGTGGCATGAGCGCGCTCACCGCTCTTGTAGGCGTGCAACGCAATTGCCAGATATTCCGGATGTTGGCCGCGCAGGCGCGGCACCCGATAGATCGGATTGGCGTTCTTGTAATCCTCGATACCGTGGCAGCCAAGACAGGTATAAGCCAGCGTCTTGCCGCGATCGGCATTGCCCGTCACGTCGGCGTCCTGGGCAGGCGCTGCGAACGTGCGAAACAGTGCGGCAACAACGAAAGCGACGAGAGTGGTGCGTGATTTCATGATCGGAGCGGGTGCGAAAAGCGGTCCGCAATATTAAGGACTTGCGGCCGCAATTGCCACCACGGCGACCACGCCACCCTTACAGCGAACGCGTTTTGAGGTACGCCAAATCGGAGATAGCGGTCCAGCGTGAGATGCCCGCCTCGAACTTGCTCATCGAAGCATACACTTTGGCGAACGACGGATCCCGCGCTGCAGTCTCTCTGACAATCTCATGCGACAGGTCGCGCAAATACCGCAGAACATCGTTCGGAAACGGGCGCACGTCGACTTTGTGGTCGTCCACCAACGTGTCGAGCGCCTCAAAGCTGCGGGCGTTGTATTCGGCGAGCATGGTGTCGTTAACAGCGGCGCAACATACACGCAGAATCTCCTGCAAATCCGGCGGTAAGGAATCGTAAGCCTTGCGACTGACGATACACTCGAGTGTTGACCCCGGCTCGTGCCAGCCTGGGTAGTAGTAGTACTTGGCTGCCTTATAAAGACCGAAAGCGAGATCGTTGTAAGGCCCTATCCACTCGGTTGCATCGATCGCACCCGTCTGCAACGCCGTAAAAATCTCGCCACCCGGCAGCGTCACCGGCGCGCCACCCGCGCGCTGCAGCACCTCACCGCCCAGGCCCGGAATGCGCATCTTCAGGCCCTTGAGATCGGCGACGCTGCGGATCTCGCGATTGAACCAGCCGCCCATCTGCACACCCGTGTTGCCGCAGGGAAACGGCAGTACGCCAAACGGCGCATAGAGCTCGCGCCACAGCTCGAGTCCGCCACCGGAATAGAGCCACGCGTTCATCTCAGCGGCATTCAAGCCAAACGGGATCGCCGTAAAAATAGACGCCGCTTCGGCCTTGCCTTTCCAGTAGTACGACGCACCATGGCCCATCTCGGCCGTGCCACCCGCGACAGCATCGAACACCTCGAGCGCTGGAACCAGCTCTCCGCCACCGAACACCTTCACCTTCAACCGCCCGGCGCTGGCTAAATCCAGCATCTCGGCCAGTCGATTTGCTCCAGTCCCGACGCCGGGGAAGTTAGGCGGCCAAGTCGTTACCATCTTCCAGCGAAATGTCGCGCCGCCCGCCAGCGACTCGGCGTCCGTAACGGCCGGCTTCCTGGCGCAAGCGCTCACCCCAACGCCGGTTGCAGTGATCGCGGCAGCTGCCACAAATTGACGACGCTTCATGGCCGCGAGTGTACCTGTTGCGGGTTTGTTGGCACGATGCCGCTGCAATGATCGCCCTGATACAGCGAGTGACGCGCGCTCAAGTCACAGTCGGTGGTACCGCAGTCGGACAGATTGACGCGGGTCTCCTGGCTTTCATCGGTGTCGAACGCGATGACGATGAATCAACCGCCGTTCGGCTGCTGGACCGCGTGCTCGCCTATCGCGTGTTCAGCGACGACGCCGGCCGAATGAATCGCTCGCTGTCCGACACGGCTGGCGGGCTGCTGCTCGTCTCGCAGTTCACGCTGGCGGCCGACACGAACAAGGGCCTGCGGCCCGGCTTCAGCACCGCAGCGGAGCCTGCGCGCGCGCAGCGATTGTTTGAATACCTGGTCTCGCTGGCCCGAATGCGACACCCGGTGGTCGAAACCGGCCAATTCGGGGCCGCGATGCAGGTTTCCCTCACCAATGATGGGCCAGTCACGTTTTGGCTACGTACAGCGGCCGTACGGGCGCCCGGTCGTGACGCAGGTCCTGCAATCCATGAACTTTCTTAGGCGCGGCCGATCGATTGTCTTATGATCATATGATTCATACCGAGCCGCAATTTGGCTCGCCAGGAGTAGATCTAATGGGAATCGGGATGCGCGAGCTGATCATCATTCTTCTCGTGGTCTTGCTCGTCTTCGGTGCCAAGAAGCTGCGCACGATTGGCTCAGACTTGGGATCCGCCGTGAAGGGGTTCAAGAAGGCCGTCAGCGAGGGCGAGGACGAAGAGGTCAAGCAGCTGCGAGCAGATGCTGACGACGCGGAATTTCCGGAGAACGCCAAACGCAAGGCCGGCTCGAAGAGTGAGCCGCACGCCTGATTGCGCTGCGTTCGCCGCGCCCCTACGACTAACTTGAGAGCACGCCGCGGGAATCAGTAGCCGCGGCAATTCCGCCATGTTCGAGATCGGCTTCGTCGAAATTCTGATGATCTCGGCGCTGGCACTTATCGTGCTGGGCCCCGAGAAGCTGCCCAAGGTCGCCCGCCAGGTCGGTCGTTGGGTTGGTCGTGCGCGCGGTATGGCACGGCAATTCCGTGAACAACTCGAAGAAGAAGTCACTGTCAGCGACGCAGCGGCACGCAAGCCCGCAGCTCAGCCCACGGGTCGACCACAGCCACCGGCAAGTAGCGCGGGCAGCTCTGCCGACAGCCCGACGTCATCCGCGACCGTCGCTGACGAGTCGGCGAACGCCACTGACAGCAGCGTCAAGCCAATCGGCGACGACGACCCATCCAACTGGTATCCGCCCGATCATCATGCGCATTCGGAGCCAGTCAACCCAGACAATGCGGTCCAAACCGGCAGCGATGCGCCACAAGTCGATTGGGTCGACGACCGGTCCGCGCAATCCCGCACCGATCGGCAGCCATGAGCGACGGCCAGGAGAACCTCGCCGAAGGCACGCTGATGTCGCATCTGCTCGAGCTGCGCGATCGCCTGATCCGTGCCGTGTTCGCCGTGTTGATAGCGTGCCTGCCGTGCTTCTACTTCGCCAACGATCTGTTCGAGCTGGTTGCCGACCCGCTGGTCAAACAGCTTCCCAAGGGCGCTGTGCTGCAATCGACGAGTGTCGTGGGTCCCTTCATGACACCGTTCAAGCTGGCGTTCTTCGTCGGGCTATTTGTCGCCATGCCCTATGTGCTGTACCAGATCTGGGCGTTCGTCGCCCCGGGGCTGTACCGCAAGGAAAAGCGGTTCGCCCTGCCGCTGCTCGTGTCCTCGATCGTGCTGTTCTACACCGGAGCGTTGTTCGCATACTGGGCCGTCTTTCCGATCATGTTCGGGTTCTTTGCCAATACAGCGCCTGCGAACGTGATGTTCAACCCCGATATTTCACAGTACCTGGATTTCGTACTAACGATTTTCTTCGCCTTTGGACTGGCGTTCGAAATGCCTATCGCAGTCGTATTACTGGCGATCACGGGAATCGTTAGCATCGACAAGCTGCGCAACAACCGCGGCTACGTCGCTATCGGCATTTCGATCGTTGCAGCCATCCTCACGCCACCCGACGGCATAACGCTCATTATCATGGCCGTCCCGATGTACCTGCTGTACGAGGGCGGACTGTTCTTCGCCCGCGTCATGATCAAGGCGCGTGGTACGGACGTCAACAAGCGCAAGGACGAGGAAGCCGAGGCGTGAGAGCCGGGTAAGCGCTGATCAATATCGCATTGGGCAGGTACTCCTTGCCGCAGCGCGGCCGGATCGGTCAGACTGAGCGCTAGCCGGATAGGCGTGCGCTGGGTCCGCCTCACCTGGCATAACAACTTCTGGGGGCCGATTCCATGTCAGATCCCACTAGCACGACGGTCGTGTCGCCGGATTACAGCAAATCGTTCTTCGGGCACCCGCGCGGGCTCGCGACGCTGTTCA
This sequence comes from Pseudomonadales bacterium, assembly GCA_020442965.1. GTDB lineage: Bacteria > Pseudomonadota > Gammaproteobacteria > Steroidobacterales > Steroidobacteraceae > CADEED01. The sequence goes on along the minus strand of JAGRJB010000010.1, from coordinate 489 downwards.
TGACTGAATTCTTCGAGCGCTTTACCTACTATGGCATGCGAGCGCTACTCGTCCTGTTTCTCGTCGCGGCTACCAACGCTGCCAACCCCGGATTCGGTATCGACCGGGAGACAGCAGGCGCCGTCTACGGACTTTATACGGGCGCCGTCTATTTGTGTTGCCTCCCCGGCGGCTGGATCGCCGATCGGTTGATCGGCCAGCGCAGCGCGGTTTTTTGGGGTGGCGTCCTCATCGCGCTCGGTAATTTCATCCTGGCAATTCCTGCGTCGCCAGCGGTTTTCTACTTCGGTCTGGCGGTCATCGTGGTGGGCGTTGGTCTGCTCAAACCGAACGTCTCGGCCATCGTCGGCGCGTTGTACGAAGGTCAATCGGGCGCGCGACGCGACGCGGGATTTTCGATCTTCTACATGGGCATCAACCTCGGTGCGCTGCTGGCGCCGCTGGTCGCCGGCACGATCGGCGAAGCCTGGAACTGGCGCAGCGGCTTCT
>JAGRJB010000311.1 GCA_020442965.1 Pseudomonadales bacterium | reverse complement strand
CAGGATTCGAACCTGCGACCCTCTGCTCCCAAAGCAGATGCGCTACCAGACTGCGCCATGCCCCGCTGCGTATACGCCGGATCGCCAAGCGCCCCAGCCGGCTTCAGCGCCCGGCAGGGCCGCGCATGATACGGAAGCGCGACCGCCAGCGTCAATTTTTACTTGGGCAGCATGCGACAATACGCCGATGCCCGCCCAAATCATCGATGGCAAGGCCATCGCAGCCGGAATCAAGCAACAACTGCGCGTCGAAACAGATGCGATGATCGCCCGTGGCCTGCGGCGGCCCGGCTTGGCGGTGGTGATGGTCGGCGACAATCCGGCCTCGGCGGTTTATGTGCGCAACAAGCGCAAAGCCTGCGCAGACGTCGGGATCATCTCGAGTTCATACGATCTGCCACACTCGACCACCGAGATCGAGCTGCTGCGACTCATCGATCGGCTGAACGGCGATCCCGAGGTCGACGGCATCCTGGTGCAACTGCCGGTCCCGGAACATATCAGCCAGCTGGCGATCATCGAACGCATCGATCCACGCAAGGACGTCGACGGATTTCATCCCTACAACCTGGGCCGTCTCGCCGATCGCATGCCGGTGATCCGACCGTGCACGCCCTACGGTGTGATCAAGTTGTTAGATCATATCGGCGTGCCCTACAAGAGCGCGCATGCTGTGATCATTGGTGCGTCCAATATTGTCGGGCGCCCCATGTCGCTCGAGTTGTTATTGATGGGCGCGACGACGACGGTCTGTCATCGCTTCACCGGCGATCTCGAACGCTACGCGCGGCAGGCTGACATTCTGGTCGCCGCAGCCGGCAAACCGGGCATTGTGAAGGGCGACTGGATCAAGCCAGGAGCGGTCGTCATCGACGTCGGNNATCAACCGTAATGAAGACGGGCGACTCGTCGGTGACGTGGAATTCGACGCAGCGGCGAAGCGCGCCGCGTGGATCACGCCCGTACCGGGCGGCGTGGGCCCGATGACGGTGGCGATGCTGATGAAGAATACGGTGGAAGCGTCGCTCAAGAATCAACGCCGCGCCGACGAGGGGCCCGTGCGGCGTTGAGACTCGAGCATTGCGCGATGGGCCGGTCGCGGTTACTTGGTACCGGCTTTCTTGACCCAGCTACGACACCAGCCATCCGCATTCACGAGCTTCTTCGGGAACAGGGTGCAGCCGCGCCACTGTTCGCCGTCCTTGCCCTGGACCAGCTGACAGTTGTGGCAAAACTGCTCGGGCTTGTGGGTCGGGAACTTCTTCGGATCGACCGCCTTCGAGTCGTGGTGATATCCCAGCGCCTTCGCGGTGGCGTTGTCTTCTTCCAGATGCTTGAACGCGTCGTCAGCCATCGCGTTGCGACTCATCGTTACGCCGGCTACCAAGCCAGCCGTCCCGACCACCATTCCGGCGGCTCCGCGCAACAAGTGACGGCGATTGATCGAATCTGTCACGGTAATCTCCTAACTGAATACACAAGCGCTCCAGGACTCCGGTCCCGGCGCGGTCGCCATAGTATCGCACCAAACGGCGCCCGCATCGCGGCAAACACGTACAAGAACGGTCAGAAAATCGCACCTGTGCGCAGCCTCACACGGCTGCATTCAGGCACGGTTCACTTGGAGTTCAGCGGCCATTCAGGGTGCCTTGGCCGCGCGCCG
>JAGRJB010000310.1 GCA_020442965.1 Pseudomonadales bacterium | reverse complement strand
CCCTTGACGTTGAAGCTGAAGCGGCCGGCATCGTAGCCGCGCGTGCGCGCCTCCGGTACGGCGGCAAACAATTCGCGTAGCGGAGTGAATAATCCGGTGTAGGTAGCGGGATTCGACCGCGGGGTACGACCGATGGGGCTTTGATCGATCTCGATGACGCGATCGATGGCTGCGGCGCCCTCGAGCGCCTTGCAGGGAGCGGCGTCGAGGCCAGAGCGATTCAGGTGGTTAGCGACCTGTTTGAAGAGTGTCTCGTTGACGAGCGTCGACTTGCCCGAGCCGGATACACCGGTTACACAAGTCATCAACCCGACGGGGAACTCGGTTGTGACGTCCTGCAGGTTGTTGCCGCTCGCACCGACGATGCGCAAACTCGCCGCATTGGCGCGCGGCGCGCGTAGCGGTGGCACGGGAATGCGCTCGCGACCCGATAGATAGCCGCCGGTGAGCGATTCGGGAGCGGCGCTGATCTCATCGGCCGTACCCTGCGCGACGACTTTGCCGCCATGGATGCCGGCGCCCGGTCCAATATCTATCACATGATCGGCCGCGCGAATCGCTTCCTCGTCGTGTTCGACGACAATGACGGTATTGCCGAGGTCGCGCAAGTGCTTCAGCGTCGCTAACAAGCGCTGATTGTCGCGCTGATGCAGCCCGATCGAGGGTTCGTCGAGGATGTACATGACGCCCGTCAGTCCGGACCCGACCTGGCTTGCGAGCCGGATGCGCTGCGCTTCACCGCCCGACAGCGTCTCCGCGCTGCGATCCAGTGTCAGGTAATCGAGTCCGACGTCGATCAGAAACCGCAGCCGATCGCCCACCTCTTTGACGATCCTGGCGGCGATTTCGCCGCGCCAACCGGCGATTTGGAGGCTGGCAAACAGCTCGTGGGCTGCTGCAACCGACAAGTGCTCGATCGTGGGCAGCGTCAGTTCATTCACCAAGACGCTGCGCGCGGTGCGATTGAGCCGGGCGCCGCCACAGTCCGGGCAGGGCTGCGTACCGAGATATTTGCTGAGTTCTTCACGCACCGCAACGGATTCGGTCTCCCGATAGCGCCGCTCGAGATTGGGGAGAATGCCCTCGAACGCATGCTTGCGGCGGCGGGTCTTGCCGCGCCCCTCGGCATAGCGAAATTCGATCTCGACATTGCCACTGCCCTGCATGACGGCGCGCTGGATCTTGGCCGGCAGCTCGCTCCAGGGCGTCTCGACATCGAACTTGTAGTGCTTCGCTAACGATTGCAGCATCTGGAAGTAATAGACATTGCGCCGATCCCAGCCACGCACCGCGCCCCCGGCTAACGACAGATGCGGGTGCGCAATAACGCGCTGCGGATCGAAGACCTGTTGTTGCCCGAGTCCGTTGCAGGTCGGGCAGGCACCCGCGGGGCTGTTGAACGAGAACATCTTTGGCTCGAGCTTGGGCACGCTGTAGCCGCACTTGGGGCAGGCGTGCTGACTCGAGAACAACTGCTCGGCGTCGGCCGGCGCCGTGCTCGCGGGTACCATGGCCGCCGTCGCTCCGCCGCTCGCGTGCGCGGCGAGACGCGCCGTGCCGCCAGACAGTTTCAATGCAGTGTCGAACGATTCAGCCAGGCGCTGCGCGACATCGGCACGCACGCGAAACCGGTCCACCACGACCTCGATGGTGT
>JAGRJB010000309.1 GCA_020442965.1 Pseudomonadales bacterium | reverse complement strand
GTAATCAACCTAACGATCGTCGCGCATTCACGAAGATGCGCTGCCAGCCGCTCGCCTCGCCGGCACCGTCGGGCCGCCACGAGTTTTGCACATACCGGAATGATCGCTCCGGATGCGGCATGATGCTCGTGACGCGCCCGCTGTCGCTACTGATGGCGGCGATACCATCCGGTGAACCATTGGGGTTTGCCGGATAGCATGTTGCAGCGGAGCGATCCGCGTTGATATATCGAACCGCGGTCAAATTCAAACGGCTGAACGCCTGCGCTGCGGCGTCGCTCGAGAACTCCGCTCGACCCTCACCGTGTGAGACGGCGATCGGTAACACCGAGCCTGCCATGCCATCAAAAAACAGCGATGGCGACCGCGCGACTTCCACGAGCGCAAAGCGTGCTTCGAACTGCTCGCTCCGATTGCGCACGAAGCGCGGCCAATGCTGTGCGCCGGGAATCAACTCAGCGAGCGCGGCGAACATCTGACACCCGTTGCAGACCCCGAGCGCAAAGGAATCGGAACGCTCAAAAAACTCAGCGAACTGCTCGCGTGCGCGAGAGTTGAAGAGAATCGACTTTGCCCAACCTTCCCCGGCTCCCAGGACGTCACCGTAAGAGAAGCCACCGCAGGCGATCAAACCGGCGTAGTTCTCGAGCGATTCGCGCCCGGCGAGCACGTCGGTCATATGTACATCGTGCGGTTCAAAGCCGACACGATCGAGTACCGCCGCCATTTCGATCTGGCTATTGACGCCCTGTTCGCGCAACACCGCCACGCGCGGTCGCGCTCCTGTCACGATGCTTGCCGCAGCCGGCACCTCGTCCGGGTCGAATGTCAGCGCCACGTACAAACCTGGCTCGTTCACGTCGCAATCCGCCGCGAATTCCTCGCGCGCGCAGTCCGGATCGTCCCGCAACTCCCGCATGCGCAGCGATGTCTCAGACCAAGCGGCCCGCAGCTCTGCCCAGGGCTCATCGAACCGAAAATCATCGACTCGGATCCGCACGCGCATATCACGGGTGGCTGCACCAAGGACATGCACGAGATCACCGAGCCCGTGATCGGCCAGCACCCTCAGGACAGCATCCCGATCGCTGGCCGCGACCTGCAACACGACGCCCAGTTCCTCATTGAATAGACAGCCCACGGTTTCGTTAGCACCCGCAGGCAGTTGAACGTCGATGCCGCAATGGCCCGCGAACGCCATCTCGACGAGCGTCGTGAGTATCCCGCCGTCGGACCGATCATGGTATGCGAGTATCTGCGGTCCTGCGCGCCGCAGTTCCGCGAGTGCTGCGGTGAGCTGCGTGAGACGGCCCGGATCGATGAGGTCTGGCACGGTCGCACCCAATTGGCCATGCACCTGCGCGAGAATCGACCCGCCGAGGCGGTTCTGGCCACCTCCCAAATCGACTAACAAAATAGTGTTAGTGGAAATATCCGTTCGAAGTTGCGGCGTCCAGGTGCGGCGAACATCGGCGACCGGTGCGAACGCCGATACGATCAATGACACCGGCGACACGACCGAGTTCGACGCAGAACCCTTGGTCCAGTTCGTGCGCATCGACAATGAATCCTTGCCGACGGGAATGGCGATACCCAACGCTGGGCACAGTTCTTCACCCACGGCGCGCACTGTCGCGTACAGCGCGGCGTCCTCGCCAGGCTCCCCACAGGCCGCCATCCAGTTGGCGGACAGCCGTACGTCTCGCAGCGAACGGATATCCGCGGCCAGAATATTGGTGATCGCCTCACCGACCGCCATCCGTCCGGACGCGGGCGGGTCGAGCACCGCGAGGGGCGTTCGCTCACCCATGGCCATCGCTTCACCCGCGTAGCCGTGGTAGTCCGCAACGGTCACTGCGACATCTGCGACCGGGACCTGCCACGGCCCAACCATCTGGTCACGACTGACCATGCCACCCACTGTGCGATCACCGATCGTGATCAAGAAGCCCTTGTCGGCAACCGCCGGATGGCGCAACACGCGATAGGCGGCGGCGCGCACGTCGATGGCGTCCATGGACAGCGCAGCGGCCGAACGAGGCAAGGTACCAACGTCGCGTTGCATCTTCGGCGCCTTGCCTAACAATACTTCGAGCGGCATGTCGACTACGCGGCCGCCGAGCAAGCTGTCCTCGACCACCAATTGCCCGCTGTCATCGAGCGTCCCGACGACAGCAAACGGGCAGCGCTCCCGCGCCGCAAGCGCCGCAAACTCCTCGATTCGATCGTCCGCGAGCACCAGTACGTAGCGCTCCTGCGATTCGTTGC
>JAGRJB010000308.1 GCA_020442965.1 Pseudomonadales bacterium | reverse complement strand
CGCTATCAAGAGGCCTGGCAGACCAACTACCAGGAACGTGATGTGCCAGGCAGCGAGCTCGCCGACCAAGGGTAGAACGACGGGTGGCGAATCGGCCAAGGCGCCAATCACCTGACCACCGATCACGGCCGCGAGCCCGATACCGAGGTACACGCCGATCGAATACACACCGATCGCGCGGCTACGTCGCTCGGGCGGAAACAGATCAGCCAGTGTCGAGTAAGCGGCCGGCCCGAGTGCTGCCTCGCCCACGCCGACGCCGACTCTGGCGACGAACAACTGGCCGAAGGTCTTTGCCAGACCGCAGATCGCTGTCGCGAAGCTCCAGAAGAAAATGCCCCAGGCCATCAACTTCTTGCGGTTGCCATTGTCGGCGAGGCGGCCCATCGGAATGCCGATCAGCGTGTAAAAGACGGCGAACGCAAGACCTTGTAACAGGCCGATCTGCGTATCGCTGATGTCGAGATCAGCCTTGATGGGTTCGACGAGCATCGAGAGGATCTGTCGATCGATGTACGACAGCGTGTACGCCAACATCAAGACAACGGTGGCGTACCAAGCGTAGGACGCCGCTGGCCAAGCGGGTTCGGTCGGTGTACCAGGAGTGGTCAAAATTCAACTACCGTCAGAGTCGCCTGCGGCGATTAAACAACAGAATGTGTGTTGACGGACAAGTTACTTGTCCGTAAAAAAGATGACTCTGGATCAGCGGGGTGTGCAATGAACAACACTAGAGCGCGCGATCGTGCCGCGCTGGCAGTCGCAGGCGCCTTGAGCGCACCGTTTGCGTTGGCACAGCAGACGGGCGGACCGCTCGAGGAAATTGTCGTGACGGCGCAGAAGCGCGCCGAATCGGTGCAGGACGTTCCGATCTCGATCGTCGCCGTGACAGGTGATGAGCTGGCACGCACGGGGCAGGCCGACTTTCTGAATTTTTCCGGTCGCATGCCGACCCTGCAGTACAGCCAGGCGGGTGGCGAGGCGCAGATCTACATCCGTGGCATCGGTAGCAACCTGTTGGCCGTCGGCTCCGATCCCAGCGTTGCAATCCACCTGGATGGCGTTTATCTGGGCCGCCCGAACATGGGTCTGAACCAGTTTCTCGATGTCGATCGCGTCGAGGTGCTGCGCGGGCCGCAGGGCACCCTGTACGGACGCAACGCCACCGGCGGTTCGATAAATATCATTTCCAAACAACCCACTAACGACTTCGAGGGCTACATCGGCGCCGGGACTGGCAGCTTCAACCGCATGGAGCTGAATGGCGCGGTCGGTGGACCGATCAGCGATCAGTGGGGGTTTCGCATCGCCGGGCGGTACGTCAAAGATGACGGCTACGTCAAGGACCTGGATCCAGCCGGCACCAACAAGCTCGACGATCAGGATCTGAAGGCGGCGCGCGGTATCCTCAGCTTCCAACCGACGCAAGGCTTTACTGCGTCGTTGTCCTATGACTATAGCGATTTCAACAACGGCAACACTGCCGTCCGTCCGAACGATAGCCTCGGCACGGCACAAGTGTTCGGAGCGATCCCGACGGCTTCTATCCTGGAGGAACGCAACGACTTTGATACGTTCATGGACTGGCAGACTGGTGGCCCTACCTTGAACATGACCTGGGACATCACCGATCGGATTCAGCTTACGTCCATAACGGCACGCAAGACCTTTGACATGGACTTCTTCTTCAACACCGATG
>JAGRJB010000307.1 GCA_020442965.1 Pseudomonadales bacterium | reverse complement strand
GCCTGCGTGACTATCGCGGCGGCGGACGTTCGTCAGCGCGCGAGACCGTCATGCGCGTCGCAGCCGGCGCAGTGGCGCGCAAGTATCTTGCCACGCGACTTGGGGTACGGATTCACGGCTATCTCAGCCAGATCGGCAACCTCATACTCGATCCCGTACAACCGGACTTCGCCTATCAGAATCCGTTCTTTTGCCCCGACCCGACTCGCGTGCAGGAGATCGAAGACCTGATCTGGGGCATTCGCGGCGCTGGCGATTCAATCGGCGCGCGCGTGACGGTCGTCGCCAAGGGCGTACCGGCGGGACTCGGTGAGCCCGTTTTCGACCGTCTCGACGCGGATCTTGCACATGCGATGATGGGCATCAATGCCGTCAAGGCGGTCGAGATCGGCGCCGGGCTTGCAGTCGTTGGGCAACGCGGCTCCGAACACCGCGATGAACTGACGCCAAACGGGTTCCTCACCAACAATGCGGGCGGCGTCCTCGGTGGGATCTCCACTGGCCAGGATATTGTGGTGCACGCGGCCCTCAAGCCCACGTCCAGCATCCAGGTTCCTGGACGGTCGATCGACATCGACGGCAAGCCGGTCGAGGTCATCACGACCGGACGGCACGATCCCTGCGTCGGGATCCGTGCGACGCCCATTGCCGAGGCGATGCTCGCTATCGTGCTACTGGATCACTATTTGCGGCATCGCGGCCAGAATGCCGATGTCGTCTCCCGCACCCCTGACATTACCAAGGTTAGTCGTTAGTCAACCATGACAAAGAGAACATTCAACGTCGCGATCCTCGGTGCAACCGGCCTGGTGGGCGAGATGCTGCTGAAGGTCCTGGAGGAGCGCGACTTCCCGGTGGGCGAGCTGTTTCCGTTGGCGAGCCAGCGCTCGGTTGGCAGGACCGTTGAGTTTCGCGGCAAGCATCTGCCAGTCATCGACGTCGCAAGCTTCGATTTCGCGCGCGCGCAAGTGGGATTGTTTTCCGCCGGCGGCGATGTGTCGCGCGAGTACGCGCCCAAGGCGGCAGCCGCCGGTTGTGTGGTTATCGACAATACTTCGGAGTTCCGCTACGACGCGGATGTGCCGCTCGTCGTGCCGGAAGTGAATCCCGATGCGATCGGTGGTTTCAGGGCGCGCAATATCATCGCGAATCCAAACTGTTCGACCATTCAGATGCTCGTGGCGCTGAAGCCCATACAGGACGCGGTGGGAATCGATCGCATCAATGTCGCCACCTATCAATCGGTATCGGGTGCCGGCAAGGA
>JAGRJB010000306.1 GCA_020442965.1 Pseudomonadales bacterium | reverse complement strand
CATATCCCTACGCCGGTACTAACCGGATCAGGTTCTACGGGTTCGTCAGCAGAACTGACGTCTCAGGCCCTGAATGGGAGGCCGCCCCGACGAGTAACCAACATCCTAGTGTCAAATGGCGCTAATGTGAAGCGTTTCCGCGAACCATTGTGTCCCATGCCAAAATCACTAAACTTGCGCGCCTCTTTCTTGATTGTCACCCGCGAGCAACTGTCATGAGCCGCAGCATGCAAGTTTTTCAGGTGGATGCCTTCACACGCACGCGGTTCACCGGCAACCCGGCCGGCGTTGTTCTGAACGCCGACACCCTGAGCGACGCGGAAATGCTCGCCGTTGCACGCGAGCTGAACAACGCGGACACGGCGTTCGTACTTGCGCCGACTGGTGACGATCACGATCTGCGCGTGCGATTCTTTACGCCGCGCACCGAGAGTGGCTTCGTCGGGCATGCCACGGTCGCGACACACTATGTCCTATCGCGCGACGGTGCCTCACGCGAGCGGGTTCGGCAGTACCAGAAGTCGGGCATCGTAACAATCGACGTGCGGGGCAACGATGCCGCCCGGCAAATTGCGATTCGGCAACCTGCACCCCCGTTGGGCCGAGAGCTGCATGACCGCGAACGGATGGCGGTACTCGACGCATTGGCGCTTTCGACCGCTGATCTCGACACGCGTTGCCCGCTACGCATCGTGGGCAGCGGTAGCACACGCTTGTTGGTCGGTGTGCGCGGACCAGATCAACTCAAGCAACTGAAGCCGGACTTCACGCGACTGACGACTCTATCGGCGCAATTTGGTGCGGCAGGATTCTTCGTCTTCACACTTGCGCCCAAAATCGCCCATGCCATGGTCGAATCACGGATGTTCTGTCCGGCACTCGGCATTCCCGAGGATCCAGTGAGCGGCAATGCACACGGGCTACTCGGCACCTACCTGCTCGCCAACAACCTGCTGTCACACGATGATACGGTTGCGCGGTTCACTGGTGCACAAGGTCACTACATGAATCGGGCCGGGCAGGTAGACATTGAACTCGAATTGACGCGCGGAAAACTGAACAGCGTCTGGATCATCGGCCAGGCGGAGATCGTTTTCGAAACAACGATCACTCTATAACGGCTAGGCGTTTGCGGCTGGCACCGCGTATGAACGCGCGTCTACACGTAGACCAATGCGATACTCTCGCAGGCGTTTGCGGTACACGTCGCCGGCACGGCGAATCATCGCGAGGTCCTTCTCGGTCGTCTCGCGAATCACTTTGCCGGGCGCGCCCATGACTACCGAACCGTCCGGAATCGACCTATCCGGCGGGATCAGCGCGCCGGCAGCAATCAGACAATGACGCCCCACCGTCACGCGATCGAGCACCATGGCACCGTTCGCAATCATGGTCTCATCGCCGATCGTGCAACTATGCAAAAAGGCCCGGTGCCCAATCGTCACGCGCGCACCAATCTTCGTCGGCGAACCCCGGTCCGTATGAATCACTGTGCCGTCCTGCACATTGGTGCCGTCGCCAATCTCGATCCAATCGGAATCGCCACGCAGAACGCATTGAAACCACACCGACGCGTCCCGGCCCAAGCGCACAGCGCCGATAACGTCTGCGCTGGGCGCGACATACCAGTCGTTGTCCAAAGTCTCGACGCGCTTGTTATCTAGCGTATATATCAATTGGTCAAATGCTCCGGAGTTGGCAAACCTGCGACAGGATCTCGTACGAACGAATACGCGCGGCGTCATCAAAGACTCCGGCGACGACGATCAATTCGTTCGCACCAGTATCTGTTGCGATTTTCTCGACGCCAGTGCGAACGGTATCGGCCGATCCAACGACCGAATACGCCAACATCTGACTCGCCAACTGCTTCTCCGCCGGGCTCCAGAAAGTCTCGATATCATCGATCGGCGGCCGTTGCAGACCACGTTGGCCGCGACGCAGCAGCGCGAACGATTGCTGCGTGGTCGTGAAAAGGCGCCGTGCGGCGGCAGCGGTGTCAGCCGCAATGACATTGACTGCAACCATTGCGTAAGGCTCGGCACACTGCGCCGACGGCTGGAATCGGGACCGATAGATCGCCAGCGCCTCGTGCAACGCATCGGGCGCGAAATGCGAGGCGAACGCGTAAGGCAGCCCTAGCGCCGCCG
>JAGRJB010000305.1 GCA_020442965.1 Pseudomonadales bacterium | reverse complement strand
CGGCGCTGATGGCGGTGCGCGCCCACCGCAAATCCAAGGCGCAGCGCGTTCTGATGCCGACCAGCGTTCACCCTAACTACCGCAAGGTCGCGTTGGCGACCGCCGGCAATCAGGGCCTGCGGTTCGAGGAAATTCCGTACGTTCGTGACACCGGCCGTATAAATGTAGAGAGTCTCGGCCAATATGCGGGCGAAGATGTCACCGCTCTCGTGATCCAACAGCCTAACTTCTTTGGTGTGCTGGAGGATGTCGATGCGCTCACCGATTGGGCACATGCCAACGGCATCTTCGTCATTGCGTCAGTGAATCCCACGTCGCTCGCAATCCTGAAGCCGCCCGGCGAGTGGGGCGAGCGTGGCGCCGACATTGTGGTCGGCGATTGCCAGCCAATGGGTGTACCGCTGTCATCGGGTGGCCCCTATGCGGGATTCCTGACGACTCGCATGGACTACGTGCGCCAGATGCCAGGGCGCATTGTCGGCCGTACAGTCGACACCGCTGGCAAGACGGGGTTCACCTTGACGCTGCAGGCGCGCGAGCAGCATATCCGCCGCGGCAAGGCGACTTCCAATATTTGCACCAATCAGGGGCTACTGGTTACGGCTGCGACAATCTACATGTCGTTGCTGGGGCCCGAAGGACTACGGCGAGTGGCAGCCGCGGCGCATCAGCGCACGAACGATCTGGTAGCTGCTGTTGGCAAGGTGCCGGGCGTGCGCGTGGCATTCAGCGCGCCGCGATTTCATGAAGTGGTGCTGCTGCTCGATCGGCCGGTTGGTCCCGTGTTGCAGCAGCTTGGCGAACGTGGGGTGATCGGCGGCTACGATTTGTCGCCGCACTACCCGGAGCTGGGCCAGGCGTTACTCGTCTGCGCCACCGAAACCAAGACTGCCGCCGATATCGCTGCGTACGCCCGCGCTCTCGCCGATTCACTCCAGGCCGTCGCACGCGCCGCCTGATGAGCGGCGCACCGGAGAACCGAACATGTTGAAACCGCAAGAACGAGTGATATTCGAGTATTCGCGTCCCGGTCGCGGGGCCTACGCTCAATGGCCCGATACCGATACGTCGACTAACGACAGCGGCAGGGCCGACATTCCGGCCAATCTACGCCGCAAATCCAAACCGCTGCTGCCGGAGGTGAGCGAGCTCGAGACGGTGCGTCACTTCACGCGCCTGTCGCAGTTGAACTTCTCGATCGACACCAACTTCTATCCGCTCGGCTCCTGCACGATGAAATACAATCCCAAGGCATGCAACGCCTATGCGATGTTGCCGGAGTTTCTAGCGCGGCATCCGCTCGCGCCGGACTCACAAGGCCAGGGATTTCTCGAGTGCATGTTCGAGTTGCAGGAGATGCTGAAAGCCGTCACCGGCATGCAGGGCGTGTCCTTGGCGCCGATGGCGGGCGCGCATGGCGAATTTGCCGGGGTCGCGATGATCCGTGCGTACCACCGCGCGCGCGGTGATCTGGCGCGCAACGTGATCATCGTGCCGGAAGCCGCGCACGGCACCAATCCCGCGACCGCCACCATGTGTGGCTGCATCGTGCGTGAGATTCCAGTGAACGAGGAGGGCGACGTTGACGTCGAAGCATTGAGAGCCGCGGTCGGTCCTAACACGGCGGGCATCATGCTAACCAATCCGTCGACACTCGGTGTATTCGAGCGACGCATTACGGAAGTCGCCAAGATCGTGCACGATGCCGGCGGATTGCTTTACTACGATGGTGCAAATCTCAATGCAATCCTGGGCAAGGTACGACCCGGTGATATGGGATTCGATGTCATTCACATGAACCTGCACAAGACATTCTCGACGCCGCACGGTGGTGGTGGCCCGGGCGCGGGTGCTGTGGGCGTCAGCAAGCGGCTGCTGCCGTTCCTGCCGATTCCTTTGGTCGGGCGCCAGGAGGACAGCGGTGGCGCAAAGTACCGCTGGTTAGCAGAGAGTGATCTGCCGCAGTCGATCGGTCGTCTGTCGGCATTCATGGGCAATGCCGGCGTGCTGCTACGAGCTTACATCTATATGCGCATGCTTGGGCGCGACGGCATGCGCAGAGTGGGGGAGTACGCGACACTGAATGCCAACTACCTGCTGGCGCGCTTGATGGCTGAGGGCTTCGAGGCTGCGTACCCTCACCGGCGTGCCAGCCATGAGTTCATCATCACGGCCAAGCGTCAGGCCAAGGAGCTCGGCATCACGGCAATGGACATCGCCAAGCGGCTGCTCGATTATGGCTTCCATGCGCCGACGACATATTTTCCGCTGTTGGTACCAGAGTGTCTGTTGATCGAGCCGACGGAAACGGAGAGCAAGGAAGCGCTCGACGGTTTTATCGCTGCCATGGTTGCTATTCAACGCGAGGCTGAAGCGCAGCCGGAACACGTCAAGTCGGCGCCGCATACGATGGCTGTGCGACGACTTGATGACGTACGCGCGGCCAAACAACTCGACCTGACCTGGAAACCGGATCCCGCGGTCGCTAGCGTGTGAGCCACGACCGCGAGGCTGAACCGACTGCGCCGCGAGCCAAGCCGCAAGGCATCGTTCGTATTTGGCGAGCTTGCGGCAATACGCTGCGGGGACTCGCTGGCGCTTTTCGCGAAGAAGCGGCGTTTCGACAGGAACTCGTGCTGGCGGTCGCTGTCATTCCATTGGGCCTATGGTTGGGACAAACCGGTGTCGAGCGCGCGCTGCTCGTCGGGCCCGTGCTGCTGCTGTTGATCGTGGAGCTGCTGAACAGCTCGATCGAGGCGGTGGTCGATCGTGTCGGCCTCGAGCGTCACCGTCTTTCGGGACTCGCCAAAGATATCGGTTCAGCGGCAGTATTCATGGCCTTCGTGCTGCTCGTCACGGTTTGGGCCTTGGTTCTTTTTGATCGATAAGCGAAAGTGGGGCACATGACGGCACTGATATGCGGATCCGTGGCCTATGACACGGTGATGATGTTCGACGGACGATTTCGGGATCATATCCTGGCGGATCGAATCCACATGTTGAATGTGGCTTTCCTGGTTCCGCAGATGCGGCGCAATTTCGGTGGCTGCGCGGGCAATATCGCCTACAACCTCAATTTGTTAGGTGGGGACGGCCGAATCATGGCGACAGTAGGGCGCGACTTCGCGCCCTACGAAGGCTGGTTGCGCGGCAATGGTCTCGCGCTCGACTATGTGACCAAGCTCGAGAACGAGTATACGGCGCAGGCTTACATCACCACGGATCTCGATAACAACCAGATTACAGCGTTCCATCCGGGTGCCATGAACTTTGCGCACCGCAATCGAGTCCCGACCGACGGCAGCATCAAGTTCGGCATCGTGGCGCCGGAGAATCGTGAGGGGATGTTGGATCATGCGGCGCAGTTTGCTGCGGCCGGCATCCCATTCATCTTTGATCCAGGCCAGGCGATGGCGCTGTTCAGCGGCGAGGATTTTCGCGCATTCATCGACAAGGCAACCTGGGTGGCCGCTAACGACTACGAAAGTAGCGTGCTGGTTGAACGCACTGGCTGGTCGCTCGAGGAAATTGGCAAGCGCGTCCGTGCGCTGATCGTCACACGCGGCGGTGACGGTAGTCGTATCTACACGGACGGCAAGCGGCACGAGATACCGGCGGTCAAGCCGAAGCTGATCGCCGATCCCACCGGTTGCGGCGATGCCTACCGCGCGGGCTTGTTATATGGTCTGCAACGAGGCTTCGATTGGCCGACGACCGGCCGCATCGCGGCGCTCATGGGATCGCTCAAGATCGAGCATCACGGTACCCAGAATCATCGTTTCGCACGCGCCGATTTCGCGGCCCGGTTTCAGTCCGAGTTCAATACAGCGTTCGGCTGAGCAAGGAAGTTCTATGAGTCGACGTATCTCGGGCTTTCTAGCGGGCGTTTTTCTGAGTGGCTTTGCGCTGGCTGTTAGTGCGCCAGCCGTGGTGCATGCGCAGCCACCGCTCGTGCAGGCCGAGTTGCCCGCCGCCGAGGGCGAGAGCGCCGCGTGGCGCGCGACGCTGGCACGTGTGGCGGAGAGCGTCGTCGCGATCCAGATCGACCAGGTGCGTGCGTTCGACACGGAATGGAACACCTCGGCGCAGGCCACCGGATTCGTGATCGATGCGGAGCGTGGCTTGATCCTTACCAATCGCCACGTCGTGACGCCCGGCCCGGTCACCGCCGAAGCGACGTTCCTCAATCGCGAAGAAGTGCAATTGCTGCCGGTCTATCGCGATCCAGTGCACGATTTCGGGATCTATCGCTACGATCCGAGCAAGTTGCGCTTCATCAAGCCGCGTTCGCTGCAGCTCTATCCGCAGGGCGCGCAGATCGGCCGCGAAATTCGGGTGATCGGCAACAACGCCGGTGAGCAACTATCGATTTTGGCGGGCACACTGGCCAAGCTCGATCGCGATGCGCCGCAGTACGGGGTTGGCAAGTACAACGATTTCAATACTTTCTACCTGCAGGCTGCGTCGGGTACTTCGGGTGGCTCGTCCGGCTCGCCGGTCATCGATATTCAGGGACGCGTGATTGCCTTGAATGCCGGCGGTGCGTCGGGTGCCGCCTCGAGCTTCTACCTACCGCTCGGCCGCGTGAAGCGAGCACTCGAGCTGATTCAGAACAATCAGCCCGTTCCGCGCGGCACCATCCAGACGGTATTCAAGTACACGCCTTACGATGAACTGCGTCGCCTGGGACTGCAAACACGCACGGAGGATCTCGTCAGGCGCGAATTTCCAGCGCTGACAGGCTTGTTGGTAGTGGACGAGGTGCAGCCTGGCGGGCCCGCTGACGGCATTCTGCAACCTGGCGACGTGTTGACTCGGATCAACGGCAAGCTGTCTGCCGATTTCGAGCCGCTCGAGCAGACCCTGGACGCCGGCGTGGGTCTCAAGGTCGAACTCGAACTCGAGCGCGGCGGCAAAGCGATCAACGCATCGATCGATATCGAAGATCTTCACTCGATTACGCCGGATGAGTACCTCGAAATTGGCGACGGTATCGTTCACACCTTGTCGTATCAGATGGCGCGCCATATGAACGTCCCGGTGGCTGGCGTATTCGTGGCCAATCCGGGTTACATGTTTGGCGCGGCAGGTGTGCCGCGTGGTGCGGTGATCTCATCGATCAATGGACAGGCCGTGGCGGATCTGGCCGCTTTCACGGCGGTGATCACCAAGCTCGCGGACGGCGAACGGTTCTCGGTGCGTTACTCGACACTCGACGATCCAAACGGCGCAACCCTGAGCAGCATCCGGCTGGATCGTCTGTGGTTTCCAGCGCAGACCTGCAAGCGCGACGATCAGCAAGGGATCTGGGCTTGCACGGCGCTGCCAAATGCCACTGAGGCCAAGCCGCCGATCGGCGGCAGCACGGTCTTCTCGCACCCGTCCGACGCACGCGCCGCGAAGCTCGCGCCGTCGCTGGTGCAAGTGAATTTCGACATGCCCTATTCGGTGTCAGGTGTGACCGAACACAACTATCGTGGCACGGGCTTGATAGTCGACACCGAGCGGGGTCTCGTCGTCGTCGACCGCAACACCGTACCGGTGTCCATGGGCGACGTGCGCCTCACGTTCGCGGGTACGCTCGAGATTCCGGGTCGCGTGGAGTTCATCCACCCGCTGCACAACCTCGCGATGGTCAGCTACGACCCGAAGCTGATCGGCGATACGCCGGTCCGCGCCGCGCGCCTCGTCGATCGAAAGATCGAAGGCGGCGAGACGTTGTGGGTGGTCGGTCTTGGAGCTGACGGTGAGATCGACGTACGTGCGACGCAAGTCGCGTCGGTCGATCCGCTGCAGTTGCCGCTGTCGCGCACGATGCAGTTCCGCGAGAGCAATATCGATCTCGTGCAACTCGTGAATCCGCCCACCGACTACGATGGCGTCATGACGGACAAGGCTGGTAGCGTGATCGGCTTGTGGTCGAGTTTCGCCTGGGAAAGCGGTCGTGAGTTGCAACAGGAGAATCGGGGCGTACCAATCGAAATCGTTAGCGACATGCTGCGGCGCGTGCAGTCGAAGCAGCGTATCTTTTCGCTCGAGGCCGAACTGGTGCCGCAGTCCCTTGCAGCGGCACGTCGTCTGGGCCTGAGCGACGAGTGGATCAAGAAGTTGGCGGCGGCCGGTCAGAACAAGCGGCAGGTGTTGTCAGTTGTCAGACTTGTGGGTGGCTCGCCGGCGGTCCGACGCCTGAAACCTGGTGATCTCATTCTGGCGGTGGATGGCAAGACGGTCACCGCTTATCGCGAACTCGAGCGCGCCGTCGCGGATAAGGCGAGCGTGGCGCTCACGCTTTGGCGCGACGGGCAGCAGATCGAATCCGCTGTGGATACGGTTGCGTTGCCAGGCTCCGACATTGATCGCATCGTCATGTGGGCGGGGGCAACGTTGCAGGCCCCGCATCGCGCCATGATCGCGCAGCGCGGCATTGCGCCCGTCGGCGTGTACGTGGGCTATTTCGCATATGGGTCGCCCGCCACGCGTTACAAGCTGTTCCCGGGGCGACGAATTGTCGAGGTGGACGGCGTGCCAACGCCCGATCTCGATGCCTTCCTCCAAGTCGTGTCGGGTCGGCCTGATCGGGCAGCGATTCGTC
Source organism: Pseudomonadales bacterium (assembly GCA_020442965.1). Lineage (GTDB taxonomy): Bacteria > Pseudomonadota > Gammaproteobacteria > Steroidobacterales > Steroidobacteraceae > CADEED01. Next base: position 1,184 of record JAGRJB010000305.1, on the reverse strand, counting down.
TGCGCACCGTGGCCTGGAACAACGCGACCGAAGTGATCACCTTGAAACTCGACAAGCGCTACTGGCCCACCTACGAGGTGCGCCGCGTCAATTCGCATTGGGAGCGCCGTAGCCTCGAGTAGTGCGCGACGCGTAAGATGAAGACGTGGTTAGAATCGTCAGGGCAACCGAAGCCGAGCTGAAAGCAGCGGTCACCGCGCTGCGCGAAGGTGACGTCGTCGCGTTCCCGACCGAAACCGTCTACGGTCTCGGTGCCAACGCCCAGGATCCCAAGGCGGTGCGGCGTGTCTTTGAACTGAAGGGCCGACCAGCGGACCATCCATTGATCGTCCATCTGGACGACGCGCGATATCTGCATCGCTGGGCACGTGAGGTACCGGATAGTGCGCGTCGCCTGATCGAGCGGTTTTGGCCCGGACCCTTGACCGTTGTGTTGCCGCGCACGGAATCGGTCAGTGACCTGGTCACCGGCGGACAGGATAGCGTGGCGATCCGCGTGCCTTCGCATCCCATGGCGCGGCAGTTACTAACCAGTTTCGGGGGTGGCATCGTCGCACCGTCAGCGAATCGTTACGGTCGCATCAGCCCCACACGACCTGAACATGTGCGCGAAGAATTCGGCGCTGCGATCCGGATCGTGCTGGACGGCGGCGAGAGCCAGATTGGCCTCGAATCGACGATCGTCGCGTTCGACCCGGCAGGCGCGGTGCAGATGCTGCGCCCCGGTCACATCACGGTGTCACAGCTGGAAGCGGTCGTGGGACCGGTGACACCGCCGGGCGCAGAGCATTCGCCTGTGCGCGTGCCAGGCTCGACCCAGTCGCACTACGCGCCATCGACACCCATGACGATCGTTCCCACCGACGAAATCGATACGCGTGCCGCGCAATCGTCAGCGGGCGGCCAACGGATCGCGGTGTTGGCGCAGCGCTTGCCAGCGCACACGTATTCGCACGTTACCTGGATCAACGCGAGCCGTCGCCCGGAAGTCTATGCGCGCGATCTGTACGCGAACTTGCGTATCCTCGATAAAGCCGGGTGCGCGCAGATTCTGGTGCAGGATCCACCGCACGATGAGCGCTGGGCGGCGGTGCATGATCGCCTGCGGCGCGGAGCGGCGTCGCGCGCGGACTAGTCGGCCGCGACCGTCCGGTCTGCGGCCCAGGCGCGCAGCTCCGCGATCT
>JAGRJB010000304.1:2259-2493 GCA_020442965.1 Pseudomonadales bacterium | reverse complement strand
CGATGAGCGCCGCCGGCACGTTCATGATCCCGCCGACGTGCGGCCCCTTGCTGAGCAGATCCGGGAAATCAAAATTGAACGCGCGTTCCAGAAAACCGACGCAGTAGTTAGACCAGCCGACTGACACCGCGCTCGCGGCCACCGCGTACTCGAGAATCAGTGCCCAGCCGACCGTCCATGCGGCCAACTCACCGAGTACCGCATAGGAGTAGGTATAGGCCGAGCCGGACACCG
>JAGRJB010000304.1:0-2138 GCA_020442965.1 Pseudomonadales bacterium | reverse complement strand
ATACCGGTGCCGATGATCGCGCCGACGCCCAGCATCATCAGCTGAAAGCCTCCCAGCGAGCGATGCAGCCCCTTTTCTTCGGCCGTCGCCAGAATCTGATCGAGAGTCTTCGTGCGCCAGTTCATCGAGCCCCCTAAAGAACGATTTGGCCGATCATACGGGGCGCAACCGGTCGGGCGCCAGTCGCAAGTGCGCTATTCGTGCGGGCCAGCTAACCGCCTCGATCTTCGCCCGATCCTTCCCGCCGCGCGTCGAGCAGCTGGCGCAGCCGCAGATTGACGATCTCCACACCCACGGCGAACGCCATCGCAAAGTACAGATAGCCCTTCGGCACCGAGAAATGGAATGCTTCTGCCACCAGCACCGCACCCACGAGAATCAGGAACGCGAGCGCCAGGACCTTGATCGTCGGATGGCGGTCGACAAACGCGCTGATCGTGCCGGATACCCAGATCATCACCAGTATCGCCACGACGATCGCCGCGACCATGATCGGCACCTGGTCCGGCCGCGCCAAGCCAACGGCCGTGAACACGGAATCGAGTGAAAATACGATGTCGATCAGCGCGATCTGCACCACGATCCCGACGAAGTTGGCGAACACGCGAGTCTTGCGATCATCCGCCGCACCCTCGAGCGTGTGGTGGATCTCCAAAACGCTCTTCGCCAGCAGGAACAAACCGCCAACGAACAGAATCACGTCGCGACCCGAGAACGCGTAGTCGCCCACCGAGAACCACGGAGCTGTCAGGCGTGTCAGCCAGACGATGGCAAACAACAGTGCGATGCGCGTAAACATCGCCAATGCGAGCCCCGTGATCCGCGCTGCGTCGCGCCGCTCAGGGGGCAAACGACTGACCAGTATCGAAATGAAAATAATGTTGTCGATACCGAGCACGATCTCGAGCGCAGACAGCGTCGCGAAAGCAACCCAGGTAGCCGGATCGCTCAGCATCTCGATCATCCCGGGTGCCTCATCGACTAACTATTGAAACACCCTGAAAGATCAAGGTAGATCGTCAAGCGGATCTTTACGCGCTATCGGGAAGAGGTGTTCGCCCTTCAGGCCCAGATCCAACGCCAGTGCGCTCGCGACATAGATCGACGAGTACGTGCCGACGACGATGCCGATGATCAGGGAGACGGAAAAGCCCTGCAGCGCCGGCCCACCCAGCGCGAACAGCACGACGACCACGAGCAGGGTCGTTCCGGAGGTCATCACCGTACGCGACAGCGTCTGATTGATCGACAGATCGAGCACGCTCTCCGGCGCCGATCGTTGATTGTGCTCGAACCGCTCCCGGATTCGATCGAACACCACGACGGTATCGTTCAGTGAGTAACCGATGACCGCGAGGATGGCTGCCACAACCGATAGATCGAACGTCATTTGCGTCAGCGCAAAGAATCCCAACACTAGAAGCGGATCGTGCAGAGCGCCGACGATGGCGCCGGCCGACAAACGCCACGTGTGGAACCGCAAGGCGACATAGATGAAGATCAGAAACACGGTGAGCGACAGCGCCCATATGGCGCTCTTGAGCAATTCGCTACCCACCTGCGGACCCACGACATCGAAGCGCCGTATCTCGACTGCCGGCTCGACCGAGCGCAGGGCAGTTTCGACCTGCTGCCGCAGATCAGCGCCCGATTGCCCCTCGGCGAGCGGTGGCATGCGGATGATGACGTCACGCGACGTACCAAAATTCTGCACCTGCACATCGCGGATGCCAGCCGTTGTGACCGCTGTGCGCGCCGCCTCGATGTCCGCGGCGGCCGGATAGGTCGCCTCGACGGTGACGCCACCGGTGAAGTCCACCGACAAGTTCAAGCCGCGGGTCACGAGGACCGCGAGCGAACCCAACATAAAAATAGCCGACACGACGTACCAGACCTTGCGCGTTTTCATGAACGCGAAACTGGTCGTCTTGCTGAAGAACTCCATCGATGCGGCCCCTGAAAATTAGAACGAGAGAACTAGAACTGAGTAGTTAGATCAACAGCACTCAGATCGACAATCGAGCGACTTTTCGCTTGCCGCCATACACGAGCGTTATCAGCGCGCGCGCGCCGAGCAGCGCCGTGAACATCGACGTGATGATGCCGAGCGTCAGCACCACGGCGAAGCCGCGGATCGG
>JAGRJB010000303.1 GCA_020442965.1 Pseudomonadales bacterium | reverse complement strand
TCCTGCCCGTCTTGGCGCCCTCGGCGTACAACACTTTCAGCTCTTCGATCAGTACGTCGCGAAATTCATCGGTCGTGTGATTACGGCGCGTCAAGAGCGTGAAATCGTTGATCTCGTTAGTGTATGGGGTCGATACGATGGGACCGTGTGCGGTCTGAATGAGATACGGCTGATCGTCGTTCATCAAATCGCAGTAGAATTTGAGCCCGTGCTCGGCCAGGATCTCTGGCGTATTGACCGTGCCGCGCAAGGAGGACGACAGCCAGCCCTGTGCCTTGCGCCCCACCGCTTGCTCGTACACTGCGAGCGTGCGTCGGATCACATCGCGCTCGCGGTCGGGGTCCTTGGCGAACTCGGTCAGCAGCTCACCCTGCTCGTAGTTGTGCGCGACGATTTCGCAACCACGGCTGAGCGCAGCGTCGAGCATCGGTCGCCGTCGCAGTGCCGTAACCGCATTGATCGTGCACGATGGCTTGACACGCATCTCATCGAACAGCTCGAATAGTCGAAATACGCCTACCCGCTGCCCATATTCACGCCACGTATAGTTAGGATAGTCGGCGATGTTGCCGGGCAGAAGATCGGGGAGTATTGGCGGCCCGCCAGCGTAATAGGGCTTGTCGGTATCTTTGACCAGATCCCAGGTCTCAAGATTGATCGTCAGGATCAATGCGACCCGCTTACCACCGGGCCACTTGAGCGGCTTGCGATGCGTGATCGGTACATAATCGTAGTGCATTGCCAGTTCCTCAGTGCTCTAACAATAAGCTGCCGAATCCAATGAGTCTGTCGTCCGTACCATGTCCCGTGCGCAACACTCAGGGCAACCCCTACCCCGGCGCGGCTTGCCATGCGTCCGGGTAGAACGCGGGCGCGGTGCGTGGCCAACTCGCAGCGCAAACCCGGTGAATCTGTCATTGGCCGCACAGTTCCGGTCGTCCGCATGGTGGACATCCGCGCGCGCGCTTCCTACACTGCGTCTGGCTGAATCGTGAATCAGCATGCCACAGGAAGACGCTGACTGTATGGAATCCACCAGACCGATCCGGGCCCTGATCAGGGGTCTCGATGCACTCACGGTATTGAATCTTCGCAATGGCGCCACGGTGTCTGAGGTGGCCGCGGAGATCAAGTTGCCTCGCACCACTACCTACCGGATATTGGAAACGCTCTCGCACGCCGGCTATGTTTATCGTGACCAGATCGACGATCGCTACCGCCTGACAATCATGGTCCGCGGATTGTCGGACGGGTTCGACGACGAGGCCTGGGTTACACAGATCGCGCGACCGCACATCAATGAACTCGGCAGGGAGATCGTCTGGCCGGTCGCGATCGCGTCGCTGTCCGGCACCACCATGATGGTCCGCGAGACGACGGATCATCGCAGTCCACTCGCGGTTGAGCGCTACTCCGCGGGATTTCGGGTTCCGATGCTTACCTCGGCATCGGGGCGCGTCTATCTCGCGTTCAGCGCACCCGTACAGCGTGAATCGCTGCTCGAGATCCTCGGCCGCTCGACCAAAGAAGAGGACAAGCTCGCCCGGAACAAGCCTGAGATCAACAAGATTCTGACCGATGCACGTACGCAGGGCTACGCGACCGCAGTTCGGCCACGGCGGGTGTCGGATGAGATCAGCATGGCCGTTCCGATCATGATCGATGAACGTGTGCTCGCGGCGGTTACCATCCGCTTTTCGGGCGCTGCTGTGCCACTGAAGCTCGCGATCGAACGCTTTCTGCCCAAGCTGCGCGAATCAGCGCACAAGATCCGTCAGTCGTTCGGTGAGCAGCAACGTGATCCGCCACACCTGCATCACAGACCAACGCAGGTGCGTTGATCGATTTTAGGGAGGTAACGAGTCATGCACGCGGAAGTTGACCCAACGACGCATCCAGTCGTCGCGCGTCTGCAGTCGCTACTGGGCGGAGATCATGTTCTGCTCGACGCTGACGACCGTGAGTTCTACTCGACTGACGTCTACAACGCCGACAAGATCGCCTTGGCGGTGGTGCGGCCGGGAACCACCAATGACGTTGCGCAGATCGTGCATCTCGCCAATGAGCACAATGTACCGCTGGTGCCGCGCGGTGGCGGTGCGTCCTACACGGATGGCTATGTGCCGAGCGAGCCTAACTCCATCATCATCGATACATCGCGCTTTGATCGCATCGTTGAGATCAATGAACGCGACATGTACGTCGTGGTCGAAGTGGGGGTTACCTGGGCTGCTCTCAACGAGGCGTTGGCCGCCAAGGGCCTGCGAACGCCGTTCTTCGGGCCCTTTTCGGGTATTGCGGCCACGATCGGCGGCGCCCTTTCACAAGGCGCGGTTACTTGGGGAACGGGTGTCTTTGGTATCTCGGGCGAGAACGTCCTCGGCGTCGAAGTCGTTCTGGGAAACGGCGAAGTCGTCCGGACCGGTTCCTGGGGTGCGGCTAACAGTGTGCCGTTCATGCGGCTCTACGGCCCCGATCTCACCGGCCTGTTCATGTCGGATGCGGGTGCGCTCGGCATCAAGACATCAGTCGCCATGCGACTGATGCCACGCCGTGCGCATGTGTTAGGCCTGTCATTTGGTTTCAAGGACTTCGAGAGCATGGCGGCTGGCATGGAGGCCGCTGCGCGTGAAGGCGTCAATTTGACCAACTTTGGTCTCGATCCAGCCCTGCAACAAGGTCAACTCGGCAAAGCCGACGTGGCCACCGCGATGCAGGCAGCGAAAGCGGTGTTCCGATCATCGCGCGGCGTGTTCGACGGGCTGACTCAGGTCGCCAAGCTGGGGCTCGCCGGACGCGGGTTTCTCAAGGGTGCGACGTTCTCGGCGCATTGGCTGGTCGACGGCGTGGACGACCAGGCGACTCGTTCGGCGGTTGCGCGACTACGCGAGGTCCTGCAGCCGCACGGTGCAGAAGTGCCGCCCAGCGTCCCGACCATCGCGAACGCCATGCCTTTCATGCCGCTTTACAATGTTCGTGGACCCAAAGGCGAACGCTGGGTGCCGGTACACGGCGTGTTGCCCTTCTCGCGTGTACTCGATTTTCGCAAAGACCTGCTGGCCTACTACGCGACCAACTCCGAACGCATGACCAAGCATCATGTGACCTATGGCGCCATGTTCATGACGGTCAGCACCAATGCGTTTCTCTACGAACCAGTGTTCTACTGGCACGACATCGAGACCATCAATCATCGACGCATGATTCCCGCGGAGTACCTCGCGACACTGCCCAAGTATGCCGATAACCCCGAGGGCAGAAAGTTAGTCGCCGAAATGAAGCGGGGGATCGTCGATATTTTTCAGAAACACGGTGCAGTGCACATGCAGATCGGCAAGTTCTATCCCTACATGCGCGGCCGCGACCCACAAACAGCCCGGCTCATGCGCGACATCAAGGGCCTGCTGGATCCGCACAGACATCTCAATCCTGGCGCGTTGGGCCTCTAGCCTGACCCGTCTGCTATAATTTTCGGCTGGCTCCAGTCGAGCCCAGCATCGGTCGGAAGCGAGCTATTGCATGAAGAAAATCCTGGTCGGTATCAAGCGCGTCGTCGATTACAACGTGCGCGTTCGAGTCAAGCCAGACGGCTCGGGCGTCATGCTCGATGGCGTCAAGATGAGCATTAATCCATTCGACGAAATCGCACTCGAAGAAGCGCTGCGCATCAAGGAGCGTGGTGAGGCTGAAGAAGTCGTCGTCGTCACGATGGGCGCGGCGGACTGTCAGCAGCAGTTGCGCACGGCGCTCGCGATGGGCGCCGATCGTGCGATTCATATTGAGTCTAACGACCCCATCGAACCACTCACCGGTGCCCACATCTTGCAGAAGCTGGTCGAGCGGGAGCAGCCGTTTCTGGTCATTCTCGGTAAGCAGTCGATCGACGGCGACAACAACCAAACGGGACAGATGCTGGCGCAACTCTGGAATCGTCCGCAGGCGACGTTCGCATCCAAGGTGGAACTCAGCGCGAAGGCTGCCAAAGTCACGCGTGAAGTCGACGCTGGCCTTGAAACCATCGAAGTCGATCTGCCGGCCGTGATCACGACCGACCTTCGATTGAACGAACCGCGCTACGTCAAGTTGCCGGACATCATGAAAGCGAAGAAGAAGCCGCTCGAAACGCTGCCAGTGGCGGATCTCGGCGTTGAACTCAAAACGCGCGTCAAAATCCTCAAGACTGAACCGCCGGCCGCGCGCCAGAAGGGCAAGATGGTCAAAGATGTGAGCGAATTGGTCGCAGCGTTGCGCCAGAAGGGTTTGGTCTGATGAGCGAAATACTGATCGTTGCCGAGCATGCGAACGGCAAGCTAAACCCCTCCACGGCCAAATGCGTGACGGCGGCCTCGAAGATCTCCGGAGCCAAGATTGCGGTTGCGGTGTTCGCGGCGAGCGGCGCGGCAGTCGCCGCGGAAGCCGCCAGATTGGCAGGTGTAAACAAGGTCATCACCGTCGACCATGCCGCGAACGAGCACGCACTCGCCGCGGTTATCGCTCCTCAAGTGGCCGCACTCGCCGCGCCCTACTCACATGTCTTTGGTCCCTCGACAACGTTCGGCAAGGATTTGATGCCGCGCATCGCGGCAATTCTCGATGCGCCGCAGTTGTCCGACGTCATGGCAATCGAAAGCGCGACGCGCTTCGTGCGGCCGATCTACGCCAGCAACGCGATCATCACGGTTGAAGTAGAGGCCGGAGCAAAGATTGTTGCCACGGTGCGCACCGCATCATTCGAAGCGGCAGCCACGGGTGGCAACGCCGCGCCGATTGAAGCCGGCAATGTGGATGTCGAACTCCCCAAGCACACGCGCTTCGTTGGGCTGGCCGCAGCAAAGTCCGATCGGCCAGACTTGCAGACTGCCGCGCGCGTGATTTCCGGCGGTCGTGCGCTGGGCAGCGCTGACGCGTTCAAGATCATCTACAGCCTGGCCGAGAAGCTCGGCGCGGGTGTCGGCGCTTCGCGTGCTGCGGTCGACGCGGGTTATGCGCCGAACGACATGCAAGTCGGGCAGACCGGCAAGATCATTGCCCCCGAGCTCTACATCGCAATCGGCATCTCGGGCGCAATCCAGCATCTCACTGGCATCAAAGATGCGCGTACCATTGTCGCGATCAACAAGGACTCGGAGGCACCGATCTTCGAGGTAGCCGATATCGGTCTAGTCGGCGATCTCTTTTCGATCGTGCCGGAACTCGAGAAGCAGATCGCTGCCGGCAAGTAGCGTCGCGTGGCATCGCCCGAGCAAGCGGTACCAGCACCGCAGCGACCGCCGCGCTCCTGGATAGCACTGCTCGGCATTGCCAGCGGACTGTCGGCGTTTGGTATGGCGAGCGTCGTGCCATCACTGCCATTGCTGGCCGAGACGTTCCACGCTGACTACGCACAGCTCCAGTGGGTAGTCTCAGCGTATTTGTTAGGCTTGGGGCTCGCGCAGCCTGTGCAGGGATTTCTGTGCGACCGCTTCGGCCGCCGACCGGTTCTGTTGATCGGGTTCGCGGCGTTCGCCGCCGCGAGCCTGGTCGCGAGCCTTGCACCATCGTTGATCGCGCTGGTGGTCGCCCGATTTGCGCAAGCGCTTGGCGTCAGCGTCGCAACCGTGGCATCGCGCGCGATGGTCCGCGACCGTCACGATGCCGACTCGGCGGCCGCCGCGCTGGCATTTATTACGGCCATCATGGGCGTTGCCCCCGTGGTCGCCCCACTCGCGGGCGGCGTGGTGGTCGATCTGTTCAACTGGCGCGCATTGTTCATCGTGCACTTTGCATCGGCTCTGGCGCTGTTCTTCTGGATGTTAGTGAGTCTCGCGGAGACACGTCCCGCCGATACGCGGGTGATGAGTATTCGCAGCACATTTGGCGCATTCGGCGTGCTGCTGCGCAATCGGAGCTTTAGTACCCATACCCTGGTGTACTGTTTCATGAGCAGCGCATCGTTCGCGTTCATCACTTGCGGAGCCGAACTCTTTCATCGGCTGTTCCAGATGTCGCCCGCGGGTTTCGGCATGTTCTGGGCCGTTCTCGCGGCCGCCTACACGCTCGGCGCCGGTGTCGCCGGCCTGGTCACGCGGCGCTTTGGTGCACGACAGGTACTGATTCGTGGCGCCGCACTGTCGCTACTCGGTGGCCTGCTCTTTGTCGCGCTGGCCTGGACGAACACGGTCAGCCTGTCCGGCTACACGGTGTCGCTCGTGCTGCTGATACTCGGCAATGGCGTGACGTCTCCATTGGCGCTCGCCGGCGCTGTGAACGACCACCCCCAGATGGCCGGCACCGCGTCCGGATTGTCGAGCGCCATGGCCATGTTAATGTCGATGCTATTCGCGATCGGCACCGGCTATGCCTTCGATGGCTCCGCAGCGAGCGTCGGCTGGATTCTGGCGTTGGGCGCTTTTCTCTCGTGGATCGCCGCGTTGACGACCAGCCGTCGCGGCCCCCGCACTACAACTACCATGCGCGAGGAGATCGAGCGTGCCACAGACACCGGCCAATTCTGATCAGCAGGCGATCGACAAAGTACTCCGAGCCGTGGAGTCGGCTTGGGCAGCAAGTGATTTCGCAGCGCTCAAGCAATTGTGGGACACGCGCGACGCGCCGTTGTATCTGGCAGAAGAAGCACGCAAAGCCTGCTTTACCTGGCCCGAGCTCGATGCCTACTGGGCAGGAACTCGCGCGGCCGCACAAGCGGTCTCGGTCAGAATTTTCGATGTCACCTATCGCCCATTGACCGACGATTTGATGAGCACACTCTATGGCATGCATTGGAACTTTCAGACGCGCGACACGCAGGCGCCCGTCGGCGGTGACGTGCGCGTCTACGCGCTGTTTCGCCGCCACGCAGGCGACTGGCGCTTCACACAGTACATCGAAGCGCCAATCGCGCCGATCGTCTACATGCGTACACTGTACGAGCAACAGGTCGACCCAGGATTTCCTCATGAATAGCCGCAAGCGTGCACCATGATTCGTCGCGAATTCATCAATGTTGATGGCCAGGAAGTTCACTTCCGCATTGCCGGAAACGGACCACCCATCGTCCTTCTGCACGATTCCCCCCGGTCATCCGTCCTGCATCTACCACAGCTCGAGCACTTCGCTGACGAGTTCACTGTCATCGCCCTCGACACACCCGGTTACGGCAACTCCGCACCGCTGCCGCGCGAGCCTCGGCCCGAGATCGGCGACTTCGCCGATTCTCTCGCTGCGACTCTGACGGCGCTCGCGATCGAGCGATGCACGCTGTACGGCTTTCACACCAGCTCCAAGATCGCACTCGAGTTCGCGGTCCGCCATCCCACGCGCGTCGCAATTGCGATCATGGACGGGCTCAATCTGCCGCCCGGCGGACCGGGCGATGAATTCATCGCGCGATACATGAAGCCATTCGAGGTGAACGACGATGGTAGTCACCTTGCAACTGCCTGGAGTCGTTCGCGCGATCTGCATCGGTTCTTTCCCTGGTTCGATACCACAGCGAAGTCGCGCTTACCAATGGCACTGCCGAACGAGACACAGCTGCACGCCTACACCCTTGATCTGCTGATGGCTGGCGCTAACTATTCATCGGCATACTCGGCTGCAATGCGCTATCTGGCATTGCCGCGTCTCGCCCAACTGACGGCGAACGCGGTCTTCATGTGCCGCGACAACGATCCCTTGTACCCCTACCTCGATACCATCGAGCAGAATCTTCCGACCAACTCCAAAGTCCTGCGGCTCGGTGGCGAACGCGAGCCATGGTTGGCCCGGCTGCGTGAATTGTTCCGCGCAGGTACCCTGGGTCAGCCGGACTATCGCGAAACCAGCTCCAACGCGGTGACCGGTCAGTGCTACGTGTCGCTGCCGCACGGGCAGGTGCGAGTCTGCTTGCGCGGACCTGCGGATGCACCAGCGCTGCTACTCGTTCACGATTTGCCGGGATCGATTCATTCGCTCGGAGCGCTCGCAGAGGCGCTGGCAGCGAAGCGTCGGGTGATCACGCTCGATCTGCCTGGCGAAGGGGAGTCGGACCCCCTCGCCGCCCCCGACTGCGCCCAGTTCGGTGCGGTTATCGCGGGTGTGCTTCGATCGTTAGGTGTTGCCCCGGCAGATGTCTACGCGCAACACTGGGCCGCGCCATTGGCAGTGGAATGCGCGCTGCAGTCGCCCGCTCTGGTACGCAGCCTGACGCTCGATGGCCCGCTGCTGCCGGGCAAGAGCGAGACGCGTCAATTGTGGAAGCGCTACTGCCCCAGTATCGCGCCGCGCTGGGACGGCTCGCATCTGATCGCCCTGTGGCACCAGCTGCGCGACCGTGAACTCAATTGGCCGTGGTATGCTCACGATACCCATTCGATTCGCAACCGATCGCTAACAGTTAGCCCCAAGACCCTGCACGCTCTCGTAACGGACTTGGTGAAACAACCGAATCACTACGGCGATGCTTGTCGCGCCGCAATCGAGTATCGCCTCGCGGAGTCAATGTCCAGAGTGGCCAGTCCTGTTGCCACACTGCTGGCTCGAGACGATGTGCGCTACGACAAAGCGGCCAAGCTTGCGCGCAAAGCGACCGCCGCACGATTGATCGAGTACGACGCTCGCACCCCTGAATCACTCGCTGCAGTTCTGGCAGAGGCCGTCGCTGGCTGACGATCGCGCTCGCGCGGCCTGCTCAGGCAGCGCCCTGTGACAATTTTTCAGCCAACAGCGTTGCGATCCCGAGGAACGAGAAAAATCCGACGACATCGGTCACGGTTGTCAGAATGATGGACGACGCAGTCGCGGGGTCCTGCCCGAAGCGCCGCAGCAGGATCGGCACCAACGCGCCGGCGAGTCCCGCCGCTATCATGGAAATGATCATCGCCAATACGATCACGAACACGAGCCCGATAGAGCGACTCCAGATATACACACCGAGTGCCGTCGTCGCCGCGACAGCGAGACCGTTGACGAGCCCGACCATTGCTTCCTTGGCGACGATGCGCGGCCACTGTCGCAGACTCACCTCGCGCAGCACGAGCCCACGCATGGTCACCGCCAACGCCTGTGCGCCGGAATTTCCCGACTGGCCCGCGACGACGGGTAACAAGACCGCGAGTGCCGTGAACTTGGCGATGACGCCCTCGAACATTCCGACGACTGCGGCGGCGAGAAATGCGGTCAGCAGGTTGATCTGCAGCCACGGCAAACGCTTGCGAACCGCGAACCAAGCAGGCGACAGCGCGCGCTCGTCGGCGCTGGCGCCGACCATTTTCTGCAGGTCGATGCTGCTTTCCTGCCGTATCGCAGTCATCAGCTCCGCCTGTCGAATTACGCCGACGTAGCGGCCGGCTCGACTGACGACTGGCAGAACGCTGAGCGGATGCGATTGCAGGGTGTCGACCACATCTTCCCGCGGATCGAGGTCGGTGACGACGGCGATCACGCCGCGCTGGATTGCGCGTAGCGGTTGGTCGGGCGCCGTGAGCGCGAGATCCTCCGCTTCAACGCGGCCGGTCAGCCGGCCCTCGTTGTCCACCACGAACAACTCGCGTAGCCCGCGGCGTCGAATGGCGCGCAGACGCTCGATGGCTTCGGCCACCGTCATGTCGGCTCGCAGTGGTCCAACGCGCGGATCCATCATCTGCCCCGCGGTGCCGTCCGGATAGCCCATCAACAGGCGCAGTTCCTGGGCGACCTGTGGCGCAACAGCATTGAGCCAACGCTCGCGAGTTTCGCGATCGTACTGGAGCAAGGCCGCCACGCTTGCGATCGGATCAGCTTCCGCGAGTACGCGAATCGCTGTAGCCTGCGGCAACTCGACGAGCACGGCACTCGCCACATCGGGCGCTAACACCTCCCAGACACGTACTATGGCGCGCTCCGCGTGGGGCGCCAGCGCCTCAGCCGCAGCCTCCGTTGGCAACAGTTCAAGTTCGCGCGCCGCGTCACGCGGAAAGTCGAGCAGAAACCGCTCGGTCAGCGCGGCAATGACCGACGCTGCTTCAGCGCTCATTGCTGTAGTCTCCAATCGGCTCAACCCGCGGCAGTACTACAGTGAGCGATTCGATCATGCCGGCAACGCTCTGCCAGTAGCCACTCACCAGCACACCCGCGAGCGTCTCACTGAGCGGATCGCTATTTGCCCCCCGGTTGGCACGAGCAACGGCTCGCACCAGCGCATCGCGAGTCAGCACGCCCACCAGGCGTTCGCCGCGCTCTACCACAGGCAGCCGCGACGCAAACTCCCAGCCTGGATGTTCGAGCGCTCCAGCGAGCGGCATGTTCGCGGTCAGGACCGCGGTTGCCGACAGCAGCAAGCCACCAATTGGACCTGATTCTGCGGTCCGCAAGAGCGCATCGAGGCGCGCCCAGCCTAACAATTGTCGTGAATCGTCGACGATGAACACTTCCTGCACCGGTACGTCGAGATTGCGGACACGCTCGAGCACGTCGCCGACGGACTGGGTCGCGAGCACGACGACCACGTTCGGATTGACACACGCACCTACCGAATCATCCGGATAACCCAGCAAGAGCCGGGTCGCCAATGCCGTGGCTGTCGGCAACGCCTCAATGAGCCGCGTGCGTCGTGGTTCCTCGACGTGCCGCAGCAATACGACCGACGGCTGCTGCCCGATGCGCTCAAGCAGGTCGGCGGCGTGCTCCACGGGCAACGCGACAACGACGGCCGCTGCGGTGCGTGGTTGCATCTCTGCCAGGACCGGACCGGCCACTCTTGCCGGTATCGACACTAACAGATCGGTCAGCTCGTCGATCGAAGCGGCGTCCAACACTCGCGCGGCTTCGATCGGATGCGTGCGCAGGAACGCGACAGTTAACGATTGCGGCTCACTCATTGGACGGTCCCTTCAACAGGGTCATCGGCTCATCGTGGTACCAGCGTGCCGGTACCGCGACGCGACCGTCCTTTGTCTCCAGGACCATGGAAGTTGCAGTCAGCGCGAGTATGCGGCCCTCGAACCCGGCAACCCGAACGGTCTCACCGATGCGATACGCCTGCCGCAGATAATGTGCGCCGATCAGGTTGGCGACGTAGCTACGCGACCCCAGACTCACGGCGAGCATGACGCCACCCAGCAGCGCCGCGAGGACGGTGATCACCAGAATCGCAAGCCACGTGACGCGGATACCTACCTGATCGGCACCGACCAGTAGCGCTGCCACCAGGGTCGAGCCCTGGGCGAGACGCGCCAAAGCGGTGCGTTGCGGTGCCGCCAGACGCTTGGCAGCCGAGTGCACCAGGTCACCCACGAAGCGGGCCAGGACGAAGCCGGCCGCCGCGATCAGCAGCCCCGCAGCGAGTGTCGGTAGGTACTGCAACAAACGCGCGAGCCAGTCGGTAAACGTGACGAGTCCCAGCACGTGTGTGGCGGCGGTGATAAAGAACAGCAGAACGGCCCAGAAGACGAGTGCGCCAAATGCGCTCGCGGAGCGTCGCACGCCCTCCCTCGCCGCACTGCCAGTGGCGCGCTCCACCAAGGCCTCGATGAATCGAAAACCGCGTCCGGCTACGGCCCGCAATAGCCGCGCCACCAGCCAGCCAACAATCAGCAGCAAGACCGCGCCGATGACGGCGGGTACGTGCTCGATGGTAGCGGCGAATACGCTGCGCGCAGTGCTGACAACCGAGTCGATCAAGCCTGTGTCATTCATCGGCCAATCTCCTTGGCGCCATTTATTGAGGCGATATCCGGTGAGCGAGCCGGAACAGCGTGCAGATGTCGCGTGGTGCTGAGGCCTGCGACAGCGCCAACAGGTAAGTAGTTAGGACAAAAACCTCACAGTTAGTCGCTATTATAGCGTATAATGGTGTGTTCGCGAAATTCGCGCTCCATACTAAGAGGCAGCAGTGGTCCCATTCTCGATCGCGGGCGTGCAGATGCATGTGCCCGCGTTACATTCCAATCTTGATGCAGTGTTGCACCGGCTCGCGATCGTCGCCACACGTTTTCCCTGGGTAAACATGGTCCTGTTCAGCGAGCTGGCATTGTGCGGGCCCGTGCACCAGCAACCGGTGCAGTTGCCTGGGCCCGAAGAAGCAGCCCTGCAACGCGCCGCGGCGAAGCATGGTGTGTGGCTCGTACCGGGGTCGGTGTTCGAGCGCTCGGCTAGCGGGCAGATTCACAATACCTCCTCAGTCATCGCACCAGATGGCACGGTCGTCGCACGCTATCGCAAGATGGTGCCCTTCCTGCCGTACGAAGCCGGTATCACAGCGGGCACCGAGTTCTGTGTATTCGACGTCCCGTCTATTGGGCGCTTCGGCTTGTCTATCTG
Source organism: Pseudomonadales bacterium (assembly GCA_020442965.1). Classification (GTDB taxonomy): domain Bacteria; phylum Pseudomonadota; class Gammaproteobacteria; order Steroidobacterales; family Steroidobacteraceae; genus CADEED01. The sequence goes on along the minus strand of JAGRJB010000303.1, from coordinate 1,565 downwards.
CTACGACATGTGGTTGCCCGAGACATCGCGTTCCTTGACCGCATTGGGCGCCGAAGTACTGCTGCATCCCGTGCTAACAGGCACGATCGATCGTTCAGTTGAGCTGGCAATTGCGCAGGCCACGGCCGCGCAGTTTCAGTGCTACGTATTCGACATCAACGGTCTGGGTCCGGGCGGGTTCGGTCGCTCCCTGGTCGTTGATCCGTCTGGAACCGTTATTCACCAAGCGGGTGGCGGTGATGAAACGATTCCGGTGGAGATCGACCTGGAGCTGGTACGCCGCCGTCGTCAGCGCGGTATTCACGGTGGACTGGGGCAGCCCCTGAAGAGCTTCCGCGATCGCGCGTTCGAGCTGCCAGTATACGATCGCTCAAGTGAGGCCACGCGCTACCTGGACACGCTCGGTGGCCTCGAAATGCCCAGCAAGAGTTAGCGAATAGGAGGCAGCATTATCGTGACAACAGCTAGTCCCACGTCACTGACTGGCGCTGTGAGCGCTGACGCAGTGGCATCCTTGACGGAATACTACAGCGCCTCCCAGCTTCGCAGCGATCGGTGGATCAGCTTGAAATCCGCATGTGCGCGACTCGCCGCCGCCGCCGATCAAGCCTCGCTCGAGCAGCGCGTGCGCAATCTGCTGATCTCGCTCGAACCGATCGAGTTCTATTGGGCTTTCCCGAGCGAAGCGGCGTGGAAGGCACTCTGGCAATTGCTGGAGCGCGGCCATTTCGATGAACTGTCGAGCAGTGTGACGATGATCGTGCGCGCTTTGGTCAGCGGGTCCTATCGGCGCAGGACACGCCGCATCAGTGCGGCAGACGATGATCTCGCCGCGCTCGAGGAAGAGCTGCGTGACGATCAATCGGAAGACAGACAGACTCAATCGCCCTATTTCGAGGTCTTGATTGTCGACAGCCTGACCGCCAAACAACAAGACGCGCAGCGGCGGGCCCTGCAAGGCGCGCGGCGCGCCGACGACAGCTTCATCTACGAACCGGTCTTCGTGCCGAGCTTCGAAGACGCGCTGATCGCCGCACTATTCAATTTCAATATTCAAAGTGTCGTGATCCGACCAGGGCTGACCGGTAAGTCGCGCAATCAGATCGCGTTCTTACGGCGCTATGTCCAGCGCATTGGTGGTCGGGACCTTGACACGTATGACGCGGAATCGTGGCAGTTTGAGCTTTGTCGATTGCTGCAAGAAATTCGGCCGGAAATTGACGTCTATCTCGTGACTGATGAGTCGGTCGAGGTGATCGCTGGTCTCGAATTGCGCGGTTGTCGACGTGTATTCTACAACCAGGACGATTTTCTCGAACTGCACGTAAACATCCTGCGCGGCGTCGATGCACGCTATGACACGCCGTTCTTCCACGCCCTGAAAGAGTATTCGCGCCGTCCAACCGGTGTGTTTCACGCCCTACCGATCAGTCGCGGCAAGTCGATCGCTCGCTCGCACTGGATCCGCGACATGCTCGATTTCTACGGCACCAATGTCTTCATGGCCGAGACCTCCGCTACGTCTGGCGGTCTCGACTCACTGCTCGCACCGACCGGATCTTTGA
>JAGRJB010000302.1 GCA_020442965.1 Pseudomonadales bacterium | reverse complement strand
GTGGGACGGTGAGCTGTTCACCGGCGCACCCAAGTGGGACAAGCTGTTAGCGTCGAAAGCGCCGCGACTGACGAGCGAAGAACGCGCGTTCCTCGATGGTCCGTGCGAAGAACTCTGCCGTATGGTCGACGACTTCGATGTCACGCACTACCGCGCCGATCTGTCGCCGCGCGCGTGGGAGTTCCTGAAGACCAAGGGATTCTTCGCGATGATCATCCCAAAACGCTATGGTGGTCTGGAGTTCTCGGCCTACGCGCATTCCTGCGTGCTCGCGAAGCTGAGCAGCCGCAGCGCGTTGCTGTCGTCGACCACCGCGGTTCCCAACTCACTCGGCCCGGCCGAACTGCTGAACCACTATGGCACGGAAGAACAGAAGAATTACTACCTACCGCGCCTGGCGAGCGGTGAGGAAGTGCCGTGCTTCGCCTTGACCGGGCCGCGCGCCGGTTCCGATGCCGCCTCGCTCCCCGATACGGGCGTCGTCTGCAAGGGTACCTGGCAGGGCCAGGAGATCGTCGGTCTCAAGCTGAATTTCTCGAAGCGCTACATCACACTCGCGCCGGTCGCGACCGTTATCGGCCTGGCGTTCCGCATGTTCGATCCGGACAAATTGCTGGGCGGCAAGAATGACATCGGCATCACGTGTGCGCTGATTCCGCGTGGCACCACGGGTATCACTATCGGGCGGCGTCACTTTCCCCTCAATGTGCCGTTTCAGAATGGTCCGATACAAGGCAAGGATGTGTTCGTGCCGCTCGACTTCATCATCGGCGGACAGAAGATGGCGGGTCAGGGCTGGCGCATGCTGGTAGAGCAGTTATCAGTCGGACGTTGCATTTCGCTGCCGTCGAACGCGACCGGTGGCGCCAAGGCTGGCATTTGGGCGTCCGGTGCCTACACCCGGATTCGGCGTCAGTTCAACATGCCGGTGGGGAAGTTTGAGGGCGTCGAAGCGGTGCTCGCACGCATGGTAGGGCTGACCTATACGATGGACGCCGCGCGTTCCGTGACGGCTGGGGCGATCGATGGTGGTGAAAAGCCATCGGTGCCGTCTGCCATGCTCAAATACCACGTCACGGAGATGGGTCGGCAGATCGCTAACGACGCGATGGACGTGCACGGCGGTAAGGGTATTTGCATGGGGCCGCGGAACTATCTCGCGCGCAACTACCAAGTGATTCCGGTCGCGATCACGGTCGAAGGTGCCAATATCCTCACGCGTTCGCTCATGATCTTCGGGCAGGGGGCTATTCGCTGCCATCCGTTCGTGCTGAAGGAGATGCACGCGGCCCGTAACCCCGATCGCAAGCAAGGCGTCGACGATTTCGACCGGGCGCTGTTCGGGCACATGGGCTTCGCGATTTCGAACGCGGTCCGATCGCTCGTCATGGCACTGACGCATGCGCGCTTCACTCGCGTGCCCGATGTCGGACCGACCAAACGTTACTACCAACACGTAGTGCGCTTTTCCGCCTCGTTTGCCTTCGCGGTCGATGTCGCGATGCTTACACTCGGCGGCTACCTCAAGAAGAAGGAGAATTTGTCGGCACGCCTGGGCGACGTGTTGTCCGCCATGTATCTCGCGTCGATGGTGTTGAAGCACTACGAGAACCAAGGCCGCCAGGAAGCCGATCTGCCGATCGTCGAATGGGCTTGCCGTCACCAGCTGTATCAGGCTCAACAAGCCTTGCACGGCTTTCTGCGCAATTTCCCCAATCGTTTGCTGGCAGGCGCCATGGCTGTGCTGATCTTCCCGCGCGGCCTGTCCTATTCGGCGCCGAGCGACCGCCAGGGTCGCAAGCTGGCCGAGGCGATTTTGTATCCGACCGAGACCCGCCAGCGGCTCTGCGAAGATATCTACACGACGCTCGAGCCGAATAACCCACTGGGTCTATTGCAAGAAGCGCTGGTGCTCGCGGAGCAGGCTGAGCCGTTGCAGAAGAAGATTCGGGTCGAAGGCGAGAAGACCGGCCGAGTCACGGCGCTCGACGTGCCCGGCCAGATTACGCAGTCACTTGCGCTCGGAATCATCTCCGAGACAGAAGCGACCTTCCTACGGGACTATGATCGCAAGATCATGGAACTCATCAGTGTCGATGACTTCTCATCAGCGGAACTGGCGGCGCGCAGTGAGCCGGCCGACTTCAATGAAGTCTTCGCTGCTCCGAGCGAAACGCAGGTCGCGTGATGCGCTAGCGACCGCCGGAATTGCGTACGTTGTCGTCGACCAGCCGATGAGTCTGTGGCGCAAGTGGGGTTTCTCGCGTGCCGGCTGGCGTGACGGCCGACGGGGCGAGTATTGGCTGCTCGTGCAGATCATCTTGTTAGTCGGATTTATCGGCTTGCCTGCATGGCCGAGCGGAGCTCCGCTTGGCGCACGCATCGGCGGCATTGCGCTGATTCTAACCGGTGTCGTGATTGCGTGGCTCGCGGCCCGCACGATGGGACGCAGCCTCACGCCCCTGCCGCATCCACCCGACGGGTCGCGATTGATCACCAGCGGCGTCTATCGGTACGTGCGTCATCCGATCTACGGCAGCGTACTACTGATGACCGGTGGCACCGCAGTGGCGCTCTGGTCGCTGCCACACCTGCTCGGAACGCTGCTGCTGTTAGTCTTCTTCGACGCCAAGGCACGCCGCGAGGAATTATGGCTACGGCAGCGATTCGCGGACTATGAGGAATATGCGCGGCGTGTTCATAAACTCCTGCCTGGCGTGTACTGAGGCTGCGGGGCGCCAATGCCGCTGTCGCGCGCCATTCTGCACGTCGATATGGATGCCTTCTATGCATCCGTGGAGCAAGTAGACAATCCCGAACTGCGCGGTCGACCGCTCATCGTCGGCGGTACGAGCGGTCGCGGCGTCGTCGCCGCAGCGAGCTACGAAGTGCGCAAATTCGGCGTGCGCTCGGCCATGCCG
>JAGRJB010000301.1 GCA_020442965.1 Pseudomonadales bacterium | reverse complement strand
ACTCGAAAGCCTCGCGCCAGGCGGCTTGCAAATCCCCGCTGTCGGAGCCCAGAAGCCAGGGCACGGCGGCAAGCTCACGGGTGCTGACCGAGCCGGCCCGTTGTGCGAGCGGATGACCGGGCGCAGCGATGATCCGGTAATCTTCATGTGCCAGGATTTCGCTGACAATCTGCGCGTCAGTGTCGGCCTTGTTGACGGTGCGGATGTAAACGGCCACATCGGCGCTGCGATCGATCAGGCCCTGCAGCAACTTTGGCTGGATACCATCGAGAACGTTGACCTCCAACGCGGGATGCCGGGCAGCGAGCGTGGCAACCGCAGGAGCGATGAGCGACCCGGCCACGGTTGGGCTCGCACCGATCCGCACGATGCCCGTATTGGCCATTGCTACGGCCGACAGGCGCTTCTTTAGGTCAGCCTCATCGCTCAGGACGCGACGCGCGAAAGTCGCGAGCTCGCGTCCAAACACCGTTGGCCCAGGCGATCCCGCCTCGCGATCGAGCAATCGCACCCCCAGCTCCTGCTCCAGCAAGCCGAGCGCTTTACTGATGGCTTGCTGTGTCCGCCCGAGATGCTGAGCCGCACGTGTGAAGCCACCCTCGTCGATCACTGCCAAAAAATATCGCAGTTGCTGCAGTCGCATTCTTGCAATGATAGCGCCCGCAACCAGCGGCTGTCCGCCAGCAACTGGAAGTTGTTTCACCCCAGCCACCTCCCTAGGCACTCTGATCAGGCACACGCCTGGAGGGGCCGACAAAGACTGTCCGATCCTATGTTTGAACCGTATTTTCTGTTAGTCGTCCTGCATGTGGTCTTGTTCGCCTATTGGCTGGGTGCCGATTTCGGCGTTTTCACATGCTCCCGCTATATCGTGCGGCCTGATTTGCCGCTCGCCGAGCGCGAGCGGTTCCTCGAGGCCCTGCTGGCGATCGATATTCTGCCGCGTACCGCCATCGTTCTGCTGCCCTTCGTGGGCCTGCAGTTGGCGTCGATGCGTGGTTCAATCGACGTATCCAGCGCAACGCTGGTAGTGGCGTGGTCAGTCGGATTTGCCTGGCTCGCGGTTGTCTGGCTGGCGTACCTTAAAACACGGCAGCCGACCGGGCCGTTCTGGCAACGGATAGATGTGTCCTGGCGAGTAGCGTTCATCATCATACTGGTGGCGCTTGGCGTGATCTCGCTGCTGCGCGGCGCACCATTCACTGCCAAGTGGATCGCGACCAAACTGCTGGTGTACGCTGCACTGTTGGTGGTCGGGCTGTATCTGCGCGTCAGCATTCGCGGCTGGCGACTGGGCTTCATTCGGCTGCGCAAGGGCGAGAGTGGGCCGGATATCGATGCGTTGTTCAGCGACGGCCGACGTCGCGCCAAATATGCAGCATTCGTGTTCTGGGCGCTGATCGTCACGATGGCGTGGCTCGGTATCGCGCAGCCGTTTTGAGACTTGAGGGTATTCGCCTGCTATGGCTTATCAATGGTTGTTAGCCGCACATATCGCGGTGCTTGGATACTGGCTCGGTTCCGAGCTCGTGATCAACTCGACGTACCGGTACGTTTGCTACCACGATGAAATGGCACTGGCGGACCGCACGCGGTTGATGGGCCACGTCATGCACGTGGATCAGCATGTGCGCTACGCGCTGGTCTTGCAGGCGAGTCTCGGCACGATGCTCGCGGCCTATCTTGGCTACCTTCCCGGCGGGACGACCTTGATGACGGTCGCGGCTGTCGTGGGTCTGCTATGGCTGGGATTCGTCGAGGTCGTGCACAGGCTTTCTACCCGGTCAGTGGGCAAGTCGCTCTCAGCATTCGACCGCGGGTCGCGCTATGTGTTGATGGCCGTACTGGTTGCAATTGCCGTGGGACTGATTGGCAGCGCGTGGTCGATGCCGGGGTGGTTGCGCTGGAAACTGGCGTGCTTCGCAGGTGTCATGGCTTGCGGCGTCGGCATACGCCTTTCGTTGCTCGGCCATTTTCGCACCTGGACCGTCATGGAACGCGACGGCCCGACCGCCGAGACCAACGCCGTCATTCGCCATGTCTACGTACGCTCAACCGCCATTCTGGTGTTGCTGTGGGTGTTCATCGCAGCCGTGGCGTTCCTGAGTGTCCAGAAACCAGACTGAACAGTTGAGATCTATGACAAAGCTAGACAGTGAGTTGATTACAGTCATCGAGGACTGGGTAGAAGCGTACGAAGGCGACGATCCCGAGCGCGTCATCGACCTGTACACGGCCGACGCGGTGGTCGCCGTGCAAGGCCGTGCGACCGTCAACGGCGGTGCGGCGATCGCGGAATTATTGCGGGCATCGCTCGTGAAATATGACCGTCGAGTCACGGTCCGGTTTGATCGGGCGGAGCGCGAGGCGAACTGGGGCTACGTTTACGGGCGATCCTGGATCACGCTGACACCGCGCGATGGTTCGGTGGCCACGAACCTGTTTGGTCGTTTCATCGTTGTGCTGCGCCATTGCGAAGATGGCAAATGGCGAATTTTCATGGACTTCGACCAGCCATCGGCCGATGTCGAACCGACCAAGCCTCACTTCGGGAGTTGAACCAATGCGCCTGATGATCGCCATCACTCTTTTTGCCATCGGTCTCGTGGCGCCTGCCTTTGCGGCAGAAAAGACCATATTCGAAGGGCCACAGAAAGAAATCGACGCAATACTGGCGGTGTTCGCCGAGTGGGGCAAGGCGCGGGATGCCGGCGATGTTGCAGGGGTGGTAGCTGTCTACCACCCCGAGATGCGCATCATGACGCGCAATCAGGCTGAATTCGTCGGCCACAAGGGGGTGCGCGACTTCTACCGCCAGTATTACGGGGTGAAGTCCGGCCGCAAGCTGTATTCGTCGATGTCGGAACTGCGCGTGTTCGGTGACGCCGCGTTCGTGACCGGCAAGTTCCTGGCCGTCGATCCCGGCAAGGGCGTCGAGGACCCGGGCTATTATCTAATCGTGTTGCGCAAGGATAGCCATGGAGCTTGGCTAATCTACCGCGATATCGATACGCCGAGCCCCGACGGGTTGTCATTGAAGCCTGGCAACTAACATGCTGCAATACCGGGCGGTCGCCCTGCAGCTCAAGTGCTATCCGATCAATCGGGCGGTCGGCGTGACCGAGTCTCGGCAGATCATCAATGCGAATCTGGCGCGTCTTGATCCGGCGCTGGATGGCCTGCGGATCATGACTGGCGAGGACGTCAAGCTCGTCGTGCTGCCGGAGTATCTGTTTACAGGCTTTCCACTCGGTATCTCGGTGTCGGAATGGGCGAAGCGCGCTGCGTTCGATCCGCAGGGCGCCGAGTATCAGGCGCTTGCGCAAATGGCCGCCAAGAATGGAATTTATCTCTGCGGTAACGCGTACGAGACGGATCCGCACTTTCCGGGCATTTTTTTCCAGGCTTGTTTCGTCTTCGATCCGACCGGCAAACGTGTCCTAACGTATCGTCGGCTGACGTCGATGTTCTCGCCAACGCCGCATGACTACTGGGATCGGTATCTGGCGATCTACGGGCGTGATTCGATCTTCCCGGTCGCCCGCACTTCGATCGGCAATTTGGCCGTCATCGCGTCGGAGGAAATCCTCTACCCCGAACTGGTGCGCTGTTTCGCGCTGCGCGGAGCTGAAGTTCTGTGTCACCCGAGCTCTGAGCCATTGATGATGGGGCTGACACCAAAGGACATCGCCAAGCGGGCACGGGCGATCGAAAATATGGCGTATGTCGTTTCCGCTAACACGGCGGGTATCGACAAGATCCCGTATCTCGAGGCGACCTGCGACGGTCTGTCGAAGATCATCGATTTTCATGGCCGCGTGTTGGTGGAGGCCGGGCCGGGCGAATCCGCGGTCGCCTACGCCGACATCAATATCAGCGCATTGCGCCGTGAACGCAACAAGGCACAGCAGAACAATTTCCTGTCGCGCATGCGCATGGAGCTCTACGCGGATACCTACGCACGCAAGGATTTCTATCCGGCTAACAATCTGGCTGATGTCGAGCCATCGCGAGAGCACTTCAAGGCACAGCAGGCAGCAGTGATTGTTCGGTTGCGTGATCTCGGCGTGATCGAACCGGAGTCTTGACCTGTGTCGAGCAATCAACTAGCGGGCGGCAAACTGGAGGCATTGTTGTGAGTACAGTCAATCGACGGCAGGTGGTCGGCGGCCTGGGCGCGTTGTCTTTGATGAGCAAACGACTGCGCGCCAGTACGCCACGTTGGGACGTCATAGTCGTGGGAGCCGGCATTTCTGGCCTGCGAACCGCGCTCGAGCTCGAGTCGCAGGGTCTGAAGGTGAAGGTACTGGAGGCGAGGAACCGGATCGGCGGGCGCCTCTACACGCACGACGATGTGCCAAATGGACCGGAGGCGGGTGGCAGCGTCATCGGCGGCCTGTATGCACGCGTACAGGACACTATCAAGCGCCTGGGCCTGGATCTCGAGCCCATGCGTCCGCGCGAGCCGCTCGAGAACCCGCCCGATGAGCTGCAAGAGCGCGTGGTGTTTCATCTCAAAGACCGCTACGTGCGCTTCAATGATTGGCCGACGTTCGACGGCAACCCGTTTCCAGAGGCGTTTCGGTCGCAGCCGCCCTGGAGCCTCGATCTCGCCATGCTCGCGACTACCAATCCACTCGAACAGTTAGACGATTGGCTCACGCAGGGAGCGACGAAGTACGACGTGCCGCTCGCCACGACGCTGAAGCAGATGGGATTGTCCGATGCCGGCATCGCCATGGGCGTCGCCTTGAACCAAGCTTACGGTCAATCGCCAACCACGGTTTCCACACTGCATCTGTTGCAACTGCTCACCTGGGCCAAGCATCAGCGGCAGCGGGGGGATGTCTATTTTCACATCAAAGGCGGTAATCAGCGCCTGCCGGAAGCCATGGCGAAGGCGTTGCAGGAACCGGTCGAGACATCCTGCCCGGTTTTTGCGCTCCACGATCATGGCAAAGGCGTGACGGCGGCGACCGCGCATGGGGACTTCGAGGCTGAACGCGTACTGGTGAGCGTGCCGTGTACGGCATTGCGACATATCAAGATCACGCCGGAACCTCCGCGGGCGCAGCGTCTCGGCATCGATACCCTGACCTACAGCACGTCGACGCAAGTGTTGTTTCGCGTCGATGACGCCTATTGGGAGCAGGACGGCCTGCCGCCAACAATCTGGTCCGATACGGAGATTGGCCAATTGTTAGCATTCCCGTATGGCCCGGCTGGTGCTACGCAATCGGCTTCAATCTGGATATCGGGAGCCGCCGCCTTCGAGGCAGACAAACTCTCGCACTCGGCTCTGGTGGAGCGCAGCATGGCGGTGCTGAAGCGTATTCGCCCGCGAGCCGCCAAAGCCCTGACACCGATCAAGGTATTCTCGTGGCAGCAAGAGCGTTACACGGGTGGTACGTGGGCTTCCTGGGCGCCGGGTCAGATCACGGCCTTCGCCAATCAGATCAGCCAGATCCACGGCCGGATGCACTTTGCCGGCGAACATACGGCGCGTCTGGAGCGTGGTATGGAGGGAGCCATGGAGTCCGCGGACCGTGCGGTACTCGAGATTCTTGAGCGGACGCTCTGATCGAGCAGGCCGGTGCGTTTCTAGTCTGACGGCTATCAGCCGATCCGTCAGATGCGCTGATAGAATTCGAGCAACTCATCGTCAGGGCCGTAGTAGCTGCGCGCCCTGACGTTGCCTGAGAGCGGCGCGCGTACTACGACCGCAGCAGCGCTGCAAGGTTCCGTCCCAATGCTCGCCAGCAGTTGCATCGTCGCGTCGAGATCATCGGTTTCCATTGCGATCGATAGAATGCCAGTGTTAGGCGGTACGGCTCGGTCGCGCTGCGATCGGCCCGGCCAGCCTACATACTGTGCAATTTCGATGCGACCGAGTGGGGCGCCCGGCTGCACCATATTGATGTTGTGCAGCGACGTGCCTTTGGGCATGTTGAAGAACTGCTCCATGTTCTCGAGCAATTTGTCGTACCAGGGTCGGTAACCGAGCGCGGCATAGAATCGTGCGGAGCGGCGTGCGTCGCTGACATGCAACGCAACGGTCTGCAGCGGCGAGCAGCGACCGTCGTAGTCGGCCAAGAGTGAGCCAGGGGCTAGTTCCAGTTCGAACACGTCGAGGATGACGCCGTCCGGATCGTAGGACAGCGAGTCCCATGCAGATACCTCCGCCGAGACAGTCCAGTGCGTGGGGTTGGATTTGGCGCGACCGCCGTGCGCGAGGATTTTGTCGATCGCCGGCTGAATTCTTGGTACACGCACGTTGAGTGCGTAGTGGCCATAATTCTCGGGATGTTGGTAGTCACCCCAGATGCGTTGGCCTGCTCGATCAAACTGGACGAGTTGGAGCAGTCCGGTCGTTGCACCCGCCGGACCGAGGAGCGCCGTTTTTCCCGCCAGCCCGGCCGGCATGTTCCACAAAGATTCGTAGCCCGCGCCAGCGACATCGACTTCACCGTGGCTGATGTAGTCGAAGGTGCTCGCATAGAAACGGCGCGCCGCGGCGAGATCTTGCACTGCAACGATCGCCTTGCGAATTTCACTGATTGTCACGCGCGTTCCTCCTACCGTTCGATCAACAGGATTTTGGGTCAGATTTCTAGGCTAGAATAACCCGCCCCGCGCGCACAAAACTACCCATCGGTCGCACCGGAAAAGACCTATATGACTGATTCTCCTCAGGGCGCATCGCCGCAGCGCCGCCACGTCCTGCTATTGCTTGTCGCGCCACTGGCCTTCGCCGGCTGCGCGCCTCAGGGAGGGCCGCCGGAGATGCCGCCGGCCGAGGTCAATGTCGCGCAGGTCGTGGATCGCGAGATAACGGAGTGGGATGGTTTCGACGGTCGTATCGCAGCAATCGAGTCGGTCGAGATACGACCACGCGTTAGTGGTTATCTCATGGGCATGCATTTTCGTGAGGGTGGCGAAGTCGAGAAGGGAGCTTTGCTGTTCACCGTGGACGATCGCGAGTACCGCGCTGCGCTGGCGAGCGCCAAGGCCAACGCGGCGCGCGCGGCGACGCGCGTTGACGTTGCGCGCGACAATCTGCGACGCTCGGAGAAGTTGCTCGAGATTCGCGCGGTGTCGCAGGAAGAATTGGAGGCGCAACGCGGTGAGCTGCGCCAAGCGAGCGCTGACTTGCAAGCTGCTCGTGCCGGCCAAGAGCAGGCGGCGTTGGAGCTCGAATTCACACGGATCAGATCGCCGATTGCAGGCGTTGCGGGCGCGGCGGCGGTGCGCCCTGGGAATCTCGTCACGGCGGCCAGCACACTGCTAACGACCGTTGTCTCGATGGATCCAATATATGTGGAGTTCGAGGGCGATGAGCGCATGTACCTGAAGTATCAGGAGATGGCGCGCGCCGGTGAGCGCGGCAGTTCGCGCGATACGCGCAACCCGGTCCGCGTTGGCCTCGCGGATGAAAAGGGGTTTCCGCACGAAGGTGCGATGGTGTTCGTTGACAACGCACTGGATCCGGGCACTGGGACAATTCGAGCACGCGCCATTCTCGACAACAAGGATCGGGTGTTTACGCCAGGTTTGTTCGCGCGAGTGCAATTGTTAGGCAGCGGCAAACACCCGGCGCTGCTGATCAATGAGCGCGCGATCCTTACCGACCAGGATCGCAAATACGTCTATGTAGTCGGGACAGACGGCAAAGCGATGCGCCGCGACATCACGCTGGGTGCGCAGGTCGAGGGCTTGCGAGTCGTGCGCGAAGGATTGGCGGCCACGGATCGGATTGTCGTGAATGGCGTACGCAAGATATTTTTTCCGGGTGCGCCGGTCAAGACGACGTTGGTTCCGATGGATCAGCCCGAATTCGTGGCCGAACCGGCCGCCGCTGCACCCAAGCCCGCCAACGACCCATGAAGCTGGATGCAGCGCGATTTTTTATCGACCGTCCGATGT
>JAGRJB010000300.1 GCA_020442965.1 Pseudomonadales bacterium | reverse complement strand
AGTCGCTGCATGCCTTCGACAAGTACACCGAGCTGAAGACAACCTGGATCGATCTGTCTTGAGCAAGTTGTTCGACGCACCGGTTGCGTTTGTCGATATCGAAACGACCGGTGGACATCCAGCCTACCATCGCATCACGGAAGTCGCCGTGATAGGTGCGACGGGTGACAAGCTCGATTTCAAATGGAGTGTGCTCGTCAATCCGGGTGTTGCGGTGCCGCCCGCCATTCAGCAGCTCACCGGCATCACTAACGAGATGCTTGCGGACGCACCGGATTTCTCATCGATCGCAAACGAACTGCGGGAGCGTTTGGCGGGTCGGCTCTTTATCGCCCACAACGCCCGCTTTGATTACGGATTCATCCGCCGGGAGTTTGCGAACCTCGATCGCAAGTGGCGCGCGCCGGTGCTCTGCACGGTCAAGTTGTCGCGGGCGCTCTATCCCGAGCAACGCCGGCACAATCTCGATGCGCTGATCGAAAGACACGCTCTTGATATGGCGTCGCGCCACCGCGCCATGCCCGATGCGAATGCGCTCTGGCAGTTTTGGCGCAAGATGCGCCTGCAATGGGCGCAACCCACGCTCGAGCGCGCACTGCAAGACGCGTCGCAGAGCGGCGCTCTGCCTGCACAGTTGCCGCCGACCCTGTCCGATGAATTGCCCGAAGCACCGGGCGTGTATCGCTTCTACGGGGAAGGAGACGCGCTGCTTTATGTGGGCAAGGCGCTCAATATCCGTCAGCGGGTGCTCGGTCATTTTGGCGGTGCTGCGAAAGACGGCAAGTCGCAGCGACTCGCAGCGCAGACCCAGCGCGTGGCCTGGCAGGAAACGGCGGGCGAGTTGGGTGCCTTGCTACTCGAGGCGCAGATCGTGCGCCGCGAGCAGCCGGTGTATAACCGGCGATTGCGCGGCGCTGGCGAGCAGTTGAGTTGGCTGCTCGATGATTCCGCCGCGCCGCCGCGTCTGGCGCCCCTTGACCCTGCCGCACTGCGCGCGGGGCATGCTTTCGGTTTGTACCGCAGTGAGCGCGCCGCACGCAAAGCGCTCACTACATTGGCACGCACCAACGACTGGTGCCTGAAGCTGTTAGGGCTGGAGGCCGGCGAGGGTTCGTGCTTCGGCTATCAACTGCAACGCTGCAGCGGTGTGTGCCTGGGTCTCGAATCGCCTGCTCGGCACATGACGCGCGTCAAATTGGGCCTGATTCGCGAGCAGTTGAAGCGCTGGCCATTTGAAGGCCCTGTCATGGTGTGTGAATCGCGCGCTGGCGGGGTCGCTCAGATCCACGTGATCGACGTGTGGCAACACCTGGCCACAATCGAGTCGGCCCACGACGATGGGATTGATCACTCAACTGTCGCAGAGCTGATCGAACGATCGACTGCCTTCGATTCATCGTCTTTCGATATCGACAGCTATCGTATCCTGACGCGTGCAATCGGCAGTGAGCGTCACCGCGTGAAGCCGCTGACGCGCGCGCGCAGAAGCGACGTTGCATTCGATCCAATCGTCGCCGGCGACCACTCCTGACGTGAACCAGCTGCGCTTAATCGCCAGCGCAGCGCGCGGCTTCGGCGATTTGTTAGCGCGCGAACTTGCCGAGCTTGGCGCTGGCGCCGTACGCGAGCGGACCGTCGGCGTGGATTTGCAAGGCACGCTTGAAACCGCCTATCGCGTCTGTCTCGAGTCGCGCATCGCGAGCCGCTTGTTCCTGGTGGTGGCGGAGTTCGATGCGGCAGATGAAGCCCAGTTTTATGCGCGCGCCCGCGAGATACCTTGGACCGAGCACGTCGATCCCACGGGTACGCTCGCCTGCGATTTCAGCGGTCGACACCCCACGATCACTCATACCGGTTTCGGGGCGCTGCGGCTGAAGGATGCAATCTGCGATCGATTGCGCGAAGCAACCGGGGCACGCCCGAACGTTACCGCCGAGAGACCTTCCGTGCGTGTGCATGCACACGCCAACGGTCGCCGCATCGTTGTTTCGATCGACCTGTCTGGCGAGGGATTGCATCGGCGCGGCTATCGCACTGAAGCCGGCGAAGCTCCGTTGCGCGAGAATCTTGCCGCTGGCTTGTTGGTGCGCGCGGGTTGGCCCGCGTATTGCGAACACGGCGTTGAGTTTCTCGACCCCATGTGCGGCGCCGGGACGCTCGTAATCGAGGCTGCGCTCATCGCCGCGCACCGTGCGCCGGGGATGAGACGCGACTATTTTGGCTTTCTCGGTTGGCGTGGCCACGATCCTGAGCTCTGGCAGCGAGTTCGCGAGGCGGCGGCAGCGCGCGAACGACCGTTGCGTGGTGTTGTGCGCGGGTGTGACGCTGATCCGCATGTCCTGGATGTCGCTCGGGCTAACGCGGCCCGTGCGGGCTTTCAGCATGCTGTTACGTTCGAGCCCGCGGCGCTGTCTGCCGCGCGTCCGGCGGGGTCCGCAGCGGGGTTCTTGGCTACCAATCCGCCGTACGGTGTGCGGCTCGAGGATCGCCAACGTGCCGCTCAGTTGATGCGCGAGTTGGGCGCAACGCTACGCACCCATTTCGACGGCTGGCGAGCCGCCGTGTTAGCAGGCAGCGCGGACCTTGGTCTTGAGCTCGGCATTCGGGCCGAGCGAGTGCACACCATTTGGAACGGCGCTCTCGAGTGTCGTCTGTTGCGCGTGCACGTGACGGCAGAGCAGTCGCGGTCGCTGATCCACAAGTCACAGACGGCGCGTATCGAGCCGTCGTTCGCTGAGTCAGCGGGCGCGAAGATGTTCGCGAACCGCATAGCCAAGAATTTGAAGGCGCTCGCGCCGTGGGTCAAACGCGAAAGCGTCAGTTGCTACCGACTCTACGACGCTGACATGCCCGAGTATTCATTCGCGATTGATCGCTATGCCGAGGCGAACGGTGAGCGCGTGTGGCTCTATGTTCAGGAATACGCGGCACCCTCATCGATCGAAGCCGATGCGGTGGTGCGCCGGCGCAACGAAGCGCTCGCGGCACTTCCGGGCGCGACCGGCGTTCCGGCCGATCGCATCCATTTGCGTATGCGCCGCAAGACCGCTCGCGGGGATCAGTATCAAAAGCTCGCCGACGCCAAGCAGTTCGTGCTGGTAGAGGAGGCTGGCCTGCAGTTCTACGTCAATTTTACCGACTACCTCGATACCGGATTGTTTCTCGATCACCGACCAACCCGTGCGCGGCTGCGCTCCGCGGCGGTACGCAGGCGCTTCCTGAATCTGTTTGCCTATACGGGAACCGCTACCGTGTACGCGGCTGCCGGTCGTGCACGATCGACCACGACGATTGACATGTCAGCAACGTACCTCGATTGGGCGCAACGTAATCTAACCGTGAACGGCTTGTCTGGACGCGAGCACGAGTTCATACAAGACGACTGCATTGGCTGGCTCAAGGGTGCCGTGGCGGCGCGTGCGCGGTTCGATCTGATCTTTCTCGACCCACCGACGTTCTCAAACAGCAAGCGTATGCAAGATGTGCTCGACGTTGAGCGCGATCACGCCGATCTGATTCATCGTTGCATGGCGATTCTGGCGCCTGCCGGATTGTTGGTCTTTTCGTGCAATGCGCAGCGCTTCAAACTCGATGCGCCGCTGGCTGAGCGGTACGCCGTTGTCGACATTACTCAAGCGACGATTCCGAAGGATTTCATACGCAATCCGAGGATTCATCGTTGTTTTGAGATTCGACACAAGGGTTGATCCGTTCCCGGCACCCCGTAGACCGAGTTGTCGTCGATCGACAGCTTGCAACTACGGCAATTCCTCGGGCTTGACGCGCGTAGCAACTCAGTCGTGCAGCCCCAGGAACACGTGCATGCGCTCCAGTTCCTCGGCCCACGCATTCTTGAACGCCGCATCACGAGGTGCCTTGTCGGCAAAGCCGAGCGTACTCGTGAGCTTGCCGTCGACCAACGACAGGTTGCCCCAGCCGATCACCCGTTCGCCGCGCAGCAGCGGCAGCGCGTAATAGCCCAGCTTGCGTTTGGAGGGCGGCGTGTAGGCTTCGAACTTGTACGTCCAGCCCCAGAGCAGCTTGAAGCGCGTGCGATCCCAGACCACCGGGTCGAAGGGCGCGAGCAGGCGCACCCGATCATCGGGCGCATATTTTGGCGAGGCAGGGTTCTCGTTGGCCGGCCAGTACCAGAGGGTGCCGTCGAGTTGCATGCTGGACAGGCGCTCGTGCGCGAGGAGCATCGCAGCCTGGGTGTGTTCGGCGAGGTGTGGTGCGCCGTAACGCAGCAGGCGCGCGAGGTAAGTCAGGCTTCTCGCGGGCAGCGGGGCATACTTGCGCACCACCAGCTCAAGCAGCGCGGCCGAGCGTTTCATCTGCGCGGCGGGGCTGTCGTCGCTCGGCAGGTGGCCGGCCAATTCGTACACGCGTGTGCCACCGTCACGTCGCGCCACGCGCAGCAGGCCGCGGTAGTGCATGTGATCGAGCAGCTGCGTACTGGCGCTGGACGAACCTCCCCAGTAGCTCTTGATTCGACCGTGGGCGAATTGCTTTTCCACTTCGCGAGGATGTACGCAGCCGCGTTCGCGGACGAAAGCAAGTACGTCGGCGGCCTTTCCCTGAGTGGCTTTGTCCCACGGCCTTGCCGCCACGCGCGGGTGCATCAGCGCCAGGTGTTCGCGTGGCAGGAAGCCGTAATTGACGAGGTAGTCTTCCTCCACGGCGAGCCGCGGGTAGCGCCTTTCAAGGTCCCCGGCGCGGTAGCCGTTCACGCGGTGGCGCAGTGTGAGGTCCTGCGCCCGCGCCGGTGCGCGGATCGGGTCAGCTTGCAAGAAGCCGAGCTGCTTGATGGCCAGCCCGAGTGTCGTGGGCTTGAACAGCGTGCGCGCAACGGCATAGCGACGCAGGTGGTCCAGGGTCATCTTGGGCATGCGCGTATTCCAGAGCGAGTCGCAGCGCGCCGATGATGCCATGCATCACGTCACGTTAGGCCAGCGATTGACAGGCAGGACCCATTTGCTAGGTTAACGATGTGAAAAAGACAATTTCAGGTGGTCTCGTCCACGAGTTGCCTGCTGACTTAGTCGATGCGTTGATCGAAACAAGAGATATCGCCAACCTCTGGGAAAACCTGACGCCAATCGCCCGAAACGAGTTCATCTGCTGGGTTGAAGATGCAAAACAGGAAAAGACTCGTGTTAGGCGCATCAGGCGAACTGTCGAGGAACTTCTCGCAGGGCAAAAACGCCCGTGCTGTTGGGCAGGCTGTATTCATCGCACCGACAAAAAGCCCAGCAAATGGCAGCAAGAAGTGTTGATAGGCGGAAGGTCGAAACAGTAGGTATTCAAGTCGACCTTACCGACGGGACCGATGGATCGACGCGATCCAGTGCCGACACCCCAAACAGCGCGGCCATAGGCCCGTGACTGGACGCTGGACAAAGCTGGTTAGTCGCCGAGCCGCTGGGCCGCGTCACTCAAGTGTTTTCTGAGCGCCATGATGCGCCGGTCGCGCCAGGCCTGGCGCGCCGATAGCCGATCGAGCGGTGTTTTCTGCGTGAGCGTGCGATGGATCTTCGTCGCCAGATCGGGGCCCCATTGATAATCGGTGCGCGCATCTTTTGCGACAGCACGCATCATGCTACCGAGATTATCGACGAACCCCTGAAAGCCACCCGTGGCGTTGAGATGCGCCACTTCGAACGGACCAATGAGTGCCCAGCGCAGCGCGAGGCCGTGCTTGAGTACCTTGTCGACGTCTTCCGCGGAGCAGTAGCCTTCGCCTACCAGGTGCAGGGCTTCTGCCACTAACGTGTACTGCAACCGATTCAGGATGAATCCGGGCACCTCGCGCTGCACGTGGATCGGTTCCTGGCCTACCTGCTTCATGAATGCCGTGCAGTGAGCGAGGGTGTCGGGCGTCGTCCAGGGCGTAGGGCAGATTTCCACAAGGGGTATGAGATACGGCGGATTCACGGGATGAGCCACCAGACAGCGCTCGGGGTGGGTAGCCGCATCCAGGAACCGGGAGCCGGCGATGGCGGACGTCGAACTGGCCAGAATGGCATCAGAAGGCGCGAATCGTCCCAACTGGTCGAACACCGCTCGTTTGACGGCAAGGTCCTCGCGCACGCTTTCTTGAACATAGCTCACGTTCGCGACGGCGGCTGCAAGTGATGCGGCTGGTTCGAGTCTGCTCAGTACCCGCTCGGGATCTTCGATGAGTTGCGCGGCCGCCAAATCGTTAACGCTTTGTCGAATGGCCGGCAGTGCGCGCTGCTCGATCGATGCAGCTGCGCAGTCGAACAGTCGAACTGTCAGGCCGGCGCGTGCAAATACGATGGCCCAGGCGCGACCGACGTTGCCGACGCCGACGCAGGCTACGGCTCTCCCAGTCACTGCGGATCGAGCCGCACGATTCGCCCGCGCGCGTCCTCCGTCAGGACATACAACAGGCCGTCGGGCCCTTGTCTGATATCACGGACGCGCTGCCCGAGTTCGATTACACGCTCTTCTGTGCCAGCGGTCGCTGCCGTCGCGGCCATGGCGACAGGCACACGCGTGACAAAGCGAAATTTGAGCGAGCCGACGAAAAAGCTGCCTCGCCAATCCTTGCCGTACTTGTCACTTGTCAGATACGCAAGTCCTGAGGGCGCGATCGACGGCACCCAGTA
>JAGRJB010000299.1 GCA_020442965.1 Pseudomonadales bacterium | reverse complement strand
ACAGCACCTCGAGCATCGTGCGATCGCGATGGCCCAGGGGATCGGAAATCAGCGGTGCGTTGAGGAGCGATTCGACCTCTTCCTCAGTGAGCGACTTTGGCAACGAGCGGCCGATTTTCGGCATCGCGATCTGCGCAGTAGGATCGTCACGCAGAGTGCCTTCACGAACGAGATAGCGGAAGAAGCGCCGGAATGACGACAACTGCCGTGCGGTTGAACGCGGCCGAGCGCCATACTCGACACGATGCGCAATGAACGCGAGTAAATCGGCGCGTGTCGTTCGGGTGAGTTCGACGTCGCGTTCCGCCAGCCAGCGAGACAGCGCCGTGAGATCGGCACGATACGCGGCGAGCGTGTTCGAGGCCAGACCTCGTTCCATCCAGACGGCATCGAGAAACTGCGAGACCGCGGGATTGACGGCCGCCGCAGTGGTCGATTCGGCAGTGGCAGTGGCGTGCTTGGCCAAGTGCGTACTCGTTGATTGAAAGCGGAAAATTCCTGACGTGCAGTATGCAGATCACCTCGCCGGCACCGGCGTGATCACCTTCACAGCCTGCAAAAAGCATTAACATAAAGAGAAGCAGTTCACATCACCTGACCAGCAGACATAACCGACAATGAACCATGACTGAATTCGAGGCATTGCAGCAGCGCAGGCAGCGCAGCTCGTGGTGGTTGCCGCTGCAAGTGCTGTATGGTGCCTACGCTTTCAGCATTTTTCTCGTAGTGGCACTGCTCGCGCTCGCCTGCATCCTGCTGTTACCCAAACTGGCATGGCGGCGCGCTGCGGCGCGGAACGCAGCACGCACTTCCCTGTTTCTGATCGGCATGCCAGTTGCGGTACGCGGCACGTCGCTGATACCCGACGGCCAGTGTGTCGTAGTCGCCAATCACGCCAGCTATCTGGATGGTGTCGTATTCACGGCGGTTCTGCCGCCCAGATTCGGATTCGTCATCAAGCGTGAGATGGATGCTGTTCCGCTCGCTGGCTTGCTGTTGCGCCGCATCGGCTCCGAATTCGTCGATCGCAACAACCACAATAAGAGCGCGCGCGATGCGCGTCGCGTTTTACGCAGCGCGACGAACGGCCACTCGCTGGTGTTCTTTCCGGAAGGAACATTTTCCGACGGACCCGGCTTGCTGAAGTTTCACACCGGCGCCTTCGCGATCGCCGCTCGTGCACGCTGCCCGGTCGTGCCCGCGGTCATTCGTGGCACAAGGCATGCCTTGCCGAGCACGCGCTGGTTGCCGTTACCGGGGCGCATTGTCGTGGAGTTTCTCGCTCCCCTAACACCAGACCTGTCTGCCGGCGAGGAGCTGGCGATTGCATTGCGCGATCGGTCACGACAGCGGATTCTCGAGGAGCTCGGTGAACCCGATTTGTCGAACGCAGCCTGACTGCAGCCGATTGCACCCGCATTCAATGGTAACCGCTGTCAGCTGAGACTTTGCCCTTGAATACGCCGTAGGACCAGTAGGTGTAACCCAGCCTCACCGGTAGCAGCACGATCAACCCAACCATCACGAAACCCTGCGACGACGGCGGCGACGACGCCTCCCAGATCGACAACGACGGCGGCACGATGTTAGGCCAGATGCCAAGCACGAGGCCGATAGAACCCAGCGCGAAGAAAGTGAGCGTAAGCACGAACGGCGCGGCGTCGCGATCCCTTCGGATCACCGCGCGCCACAAGCGGTGCGCGGCATCACCTACATATTGCGCCGATACTGGCCACCGACTTGATAGAGCGCATGCGATATCTGCCCGAGCGAGCAACACACCACGGCGTCCATCAACGCCGTAAAAACGTTGCCGCCAGACGCAGCGGCACTCTGCAGTTCTTGCAATGCGCCGGGCGCGTCCGCGGCATTGCGCTGCTGGAACGCCCGAACGGCCTGCACCTGGTCGTCCTTTTCCTGGTCGGACGAACGAATCAGAGCTACCGCCTGGTGCTCCTGCGAGGCGTCGTGCTCCGACAGAAAGGTATTCACGCCAACGATTGGCAAGCTGCCGTCATGCTTCAGCGTCTCGTAGTACAGGCTCTCGTCCTGAATCTTGCCGCGTTGATACATGGTTTCCATCGCACCGAGCACGCCGCCGCGGTCCGAAAGCGATTCGAACTCCTTGTAGACAGCCGCTTCCACCATATCGGTCAACTGCTCTATCAAAAACGATCCCTGCCACGGATTCTGCGTCTTGTTGAGCCCAAGCTCCCGATTGATGATCATCTGGATCGCGACCGCACGGCGCACGCTTTCCTCCGTTGGAGTCGTCAATGCCTCGTCGTATGCGTTGGTGTGCAGGCTGTTGCAATTGTCGAACAGAGCGTACATCGCCTGCAGAGTCGTACGGATATCGTTGAACTGGATCTCGCGCGCATGCAGCGAGCGGCCGGACGTTTGAATGTGGTATTTCAACATTTGGCTACGCGCACTGGCCTCGTAGCGGTCGCGCATCGCACGCGCCCAGATGCGGCGGGCAACGCGACCGATGACCGCGTACTCCGGATCCATGCCGTTCGAGAAGAAGAACGAGAGGTTAGGCGCAAAATCGTCGATTGCCATGCCGCGTGCGAGGTAGTACTCGACGATCGTAAAACCATTGGCGAGCGTAAAGGCGAGTTGCGAGATTGGATTCGCGCCTGCCTCCGCGATGTGATAGCCAGAGATCGAAACAGAATAGAAGTTCCGAACGTTGTTATCCGAGAAGAACTGCTGCACGTCGCCCATCATTCTGAGCGCAAACTCGGTCGAGAAGATGCAGGTATTCTGCGCTTGATCTTCTTTCAGGATGTCGGCCTGCACGGTACCCCGAGCTAACGACAGCGCCTCGGCACGCACACGTTCGTAGTCGTCGAGCGACAACACACCTGGCGCCACCAATTGTCTGGCGGTGATACCGAGCAGCGCAAGTCCGGAACCGTCGTGGCCGTCCGGCAAATCGCCCTTGTACGTCGGCACCAGCGCGCCGCGCGCTTGAATATCTTGATGCAAGCGAGCAATCAACTTTTCGGCGGCCGGCCACCGCCCTGCCGCCTTCAATACACGCTCGATGCGCTGGTCGATCGCCGTATTCATGAACATCGCAAGCAGCATGGGCGCCGGACCGTTGATGGTCATCGACACCGAAGTGTTCGCGGCGCACAGATCGAAGCCGGAATACAGCTTCTTCATATCATCGAGCGTGGCGATCGACACCCCCGAATTACCGGTGCGCCCGTAGATGTCGGGTCGCGTATCGGGATCCTCGCCATACAGCGTGGTTGAATCGAAAGCCGTCGACAAGCGCGTTGCTGCGCTACCACGTGCCAGGTAGTGAAACCTTCTGTTCGTGCGTTCCGGCGGACCTTCGCCGGCGAACATGCGAATCGGGTCTTCCTGCTCACGACGATACGGATAGACGCCACTCGTGTACGGATACTCGCCCGGCAGATTCTCGCTGCGCACGAACCGCAGAATCTCGCCCCAGTCGCTGAACCTGGGTAATGCGATCTTGGGCACCCGATTTCGACTGAGCGTCTCGCTGTAGTTGGAACCGGTGATCTCACGGTCACGCACCTTGTAGCGATACTCAGGCTCGGACACCGCGGCCGCACGCGCTGGCCACCGGTTCAGTTCAGCCAACGAATCACTACCGATCTCATCCAACGCCTGGTTGTACGTCGTGCGCAGTGCGAGGCGCGTGGCATCCGCATCCTTGTCCTCGGCAGCGCGCAAGCAATTGTCCGCATAACGCTTTAACGGCGTCGGTAGCGGCGCATCGTGCAAACTCTTGAGAGACTGGTACAAGCCATACGCACGACTCGCTGCCGCTGCCTGCTTTTCCATCTGCGCCGCCGCGGTGCGCCCCATCTGGGCAATCTCGGCCAGGTACCGCGAGCGAGCGCCGGGGATCAGGGGATCGCGCGTCGTGAACTCCGTCGGTCCCAGATCGAGAGGCTTGGCGTCGCGCTGCGACCATTTCTGCCCGCCAATGCCGCGGTGATCGATCGCTTGGACGATCGCACCGAACAGCCGATTGACGCCGGGATCGTTGAATCGACTGGCGATCGTCGGAAATACGGGGGTTTCTGCGTCGGGAACCTTCAGGCGTTCGACGTGATTGCGTCGCCATTGTTTGCGCACGTCGCGCAGACTGTCCTCTGCGCCACGTTTCTCGAACTTGTTGAGCACGATCATGTCGGCGAAGTCGATCATGTCGATCT
>JAGRJB010000298.1 GCA_020442965.1 Pseudomonadales bacterium | reverse complement strand
GCGGACGACATTTGGCATCTGCCCGTGCACCTCAGTACTGCGGCCAATCGGCCGGCGCAACCTCAGCTAACAACTCACGCGCACGCTGCCGGGCGGCCAGCGGCACGGTGGCCACGGGCGCCACTGCGCGCGGCGCACCGGCGCGCGACCGCGGCGGCAACGTCGCATCGATGCCGATCTTGGACACCGTTTGTGCGCCGGCTTGCATCGATGGATCGAGGTTCGAGCCGGAAAGGCCATCGAGGACGATGGCGTCCCGCGCCCACTGGACGCGTGTGGCGAGCGCCCACATGACAGCTTCCGTATCGAAGATGTCGATGTCCTCGTCGACAGCGACGATCGTCTTGAGGCGCCGATACGCCAGCGCCGCAGCGAGCGCATCACGTACCTCGCCGCGTGCCGGATTCTCGAACTGCAACCAGGCATGGAAGCGGCGGCCGGACGCGGGCACGTAGACGTTCAACAACGACGGCGCGACCGCTTTGACGATTGAATAGACCTTGCCCTCCATCGCCATATTGTCGGGTACCAACATGTCGGTGAGGCCCGATCCGTAGTCGTGGTAGATCGCGTCTCGCCGTCGGCTGATACACGTGATTTCGCAGAGGGGTGCCTGGACTTGCGCGCCAAGATAGCCGGTGTACTCGCCGAATGGCCCATCGGCGGACATCTGACCCGGCGGCACGAATCCCTCGATGACGATCTCGGCGTCGGCCGGGACCATGATCTTCTCGCCGTGTGTGATCGTGGGCACCACCCGCAACGGTTCACCCAACACGCCGCCGGCCGCGACCCAGTGGCTCTCCGGGTACCTCAGCTTGGCCTGTGTACCTAACAACACGGCTGGGTGGTGCCCGATCCAGAAGGCGACGGGCGCTGCCTCGCCTTTGACCCAGAACTTGCGCACGTTGCGCGCGTTGTGCGTGGTGGGATATGGGAAGTAAGTCATGCGCCGTGGCGCCTTGACCCAGCAGCGCTGAATTGCGGTGTTGTCGATGCCGGTGTCCGGATCATAGGTAGTGGCATGCGCCGCAGTGAGATACGGGCCGGGCTCGAGCTCGTGCTGAACAGTGAGCGGCAAATCGAGAAGATTGGCGCCATCGCCTTGCAGTACGATCTCCTGCACAGGTGCGTCCTTCTGCGCGATGACTTGCGGCGCGATACCCGCGGCGGTGCGGGCCGCAAACCATTGCGCCGTGCGGCGATGATCGTCGATGCCGAGCGCCGCGGCCGTCAGCGCGCGACTGGCCGTGAGATTGGTGACGAGCGGCATGCGTGTTGCGCCGTCGTCGATGCCGGCAAGTCTGCGCGCGAACAGGATCGGGAATTGCTGGCGGACGTCGAGTTCGTGCTGTAGCGCTGTGAGCTCATAGCGCGCCGCAAGGCCGGCCGGCAATTGCCAGATCTGGCTGCGATGGGCATCGAGAAATGATCGCAGGTCGCGCATCGAGACATCATATGGATATGACAATCTGCTGGGAAGGCACAATGCGTTTTGTTGCGTGTCATATTGACGTCGACCGAGCGTCCGCGCAGGATTCGAGCTCGCCCCCCCGAGACTGCGGCGCTGTAATTTCCGGCGCCGCCCAGAATTTCAAGGAGCCCGCCATGGTTCGTAGCGTCCAACACGATATGTTGCCTCAGTCCACCCACGATGACGTGGCACGCCAGCAGTTCGTCGTCGCGCTCAAACAGGGCCTGAATCGCAGCATTCGCAGCAGCAACAAGCGATTGTTCGAAGAAGTGGTGGCGCCCGAATTCGCTGCAAGAACCGGCGCCACCCCCGACGATCGCGACACTATCCGCGGCGCGATGTACTCCCACCCGGCCTACCGCGGCTGGTCGACGATGCATCGCTCGGCGCAAGAACTCATGTGGACTTCCGTTGCAGACGTCGTGGCGCGCGACACGGAACGATTGCAGCAGCAGGCCGCCAGGCTCACGCAGCCCGCTAAACGGCGTGGCAGTCTCGAACTCGATCCCTCCGTGCAAGCGCCGCGCGGCGTCGCCAACCTGGATATTCACTTGCAAACGGGCGGCTACATGATGAACAGAAGCCCAGAAGATGTCGCCGCCGGCGCGCTCTACGAAGTCGGCGGCAATCTCTATGCCTTCGGTCAGGGCCTCGGTAAGCACGACAGCAAAGCCGCGCACGTGCAGCGCTTCCTTGCCGAGAAATTCCCCGATCTGAAGCCTGAGCGCATTCTCGACATGGGCTGCTCGGCAGGTTCTGCCAGTGTGCCCTATGCGCTCGAGTTTCCCGATGCCGAGGTCCATGCGATCGATGTGGCGCCTGCCATGCTGCGCTACGCGCATGCACGGGCTGAATCGTTAGCGGCGGCGGTGCATTTTCATCAGCGTGACGCGGCGGACACCAAGTTCCCCGATAGCTACTTCGATCTGATCGTCTCGCACAATATGATGCACGAGATCCCTGATAGCACGCGCCGCGGTATGTTGAAAGAATCCTGGCGCATGCTCGCGCCGGGCGGCGTCGCGGTGCACCAGGACGTGCCGCTGCAGTTCAAGGGTCTGTCGGAATTCCAGAAGTTCGAGATGTCGTGGGACACGCTCAATAACAACGAGCCGTATTGGGAGGTCTACGCCAGTGCCGACCTCGCCGCCGACGCCAAGGCCGCCGGCATCCCCGATGCACAGGTCTATGTCGGCAATCTGCCGCAAGCTACGCAGAGCCTGCCGTGGTTCGTCACCGTCATCACCAAGCCCGCCGCCTAACATTCATATGAATGCTGTCACCCTACCGAAGTCGCATGCAGTCAATTCGCACGTCACCAGCCTGATCGATGGCGAAGGCGTAGCGCTGCGTGCCAAGGGCGCGGATATTCCGGTCATCAATCCGACTACCGAGGAGACGATCAGCCAGCTGCGCGAGGCGGACGCTGTCGAGGTGGATCTCGCAGTACGCTCGGCGCGGCGCGCATTCGACAGCGGTCCGTGGCCGCAGATGGATATCAACGATCGCAAGGATATTCTCTATTCCATCCGCGACCACCTGCGCAAACACAGCGAGGAGTTGGCGTATCTGGAGTGCCTAAACGTCGGCCTCCCCTTGCAGAGCGTACGCGGCCACGTGCAGCGCATGGCGCGCAATTTCGAGTTCTTCGCGGAGGTGGCGAGCAACGTACACGGCGAGACGTACACCCAAACCAAGGGCTACCTCACGTATGTGACGCGCGAGCCCAAGGGCGTGGCGGCGCTGATCGCACCCTGGAATGCGCCGCTCGCGCTCGCGTCGATGCGGGTCGCCACCTGCATCCCCTGGGGCAACACTTGTGTTCTCAAGCCCTCGGAATTCACGCCGCTGTCGGTCCGGCGCATGGTGGAGATTTTCCACGAGGCGGGCTTGCCCCCCGGCGTCGTAAATCTCGTGAACGGACGCGGGCCCGTGACCGGCAGCGCACTCGTGAGTCACGCGGGAGTGGACATGATCGGCTTCACCGGCGGAACAACGACCGCACGGTCGATTGCCGCCACCGCCGGCAAGAATCTGAAGCCGGTCGCGCTCGAGCTCGGCGGCAAATCGGCGAACATCATCTTCGATTCGGCCAGTATCGATCGCGCACTCGACGGCGCGCTCGCCGGCATCTTTGGCAACAATGGTCAACAATGTCTCGCGGGCTCGCGCATCCTGGTGCACGAGAAGATCGCCAAGCAGTTCATCGAGCGGTTTGTGGAGCGCGCCAAGAAAATTCGGCTCGGCGATCCACAACTAGCCGCCACCGAAGTCGGACCGCTTGCCTACAAAGCACACCTGGAACGCGTCCTCGGCTTCGTGGACATCGCCAAGGCCGACGGCGGCCGGCTGTTAGTCGGCGGCAGGCGCGCGCCAGATTTCGGCCGCGGTTATTTCATGGAACCCACGGCCGTGCTGGCATCTACTAACGACTCGCGCGTTTGCCAGGAAGAGATATTCGGGCCATTCGCCACTTTTCTCACCTTCAGCTCGCTCGCTGAAGCTATAGAGATTGCCAACAAGTCGAAGTTTGGCCTGGTGAGCTACGTCTGGTCCGAGGATCTCAACACGGTGATGCGCTGCTCGCGCGAGATCCGCGCCGGCACCGTGTGGGTGAACACGCCGATGATGCGCGAGCTGCGCGCTCCGTTTGGCGGCTACCGGGAATCCGGTATCGGCCGCGATGGTCCGCAGGCGAGCCTTGAGTTCTTCACCGAGCTCAAAGCGACGATCATTCCGATCGATCCGCCGGCGCTGCCGAAATACGGCGCCACGGTGCGCAGTTAGCGCTTCTTCTTGCGCGCCCGGGTACCGGCGGCTCGCTTGGCTGCAGCCTGCTTGCGCACCCAGGGGAACTCGTTGGATAGGCCTAACGATCCACCCTCGAGGTTTTGGATAAAGTTGCAGAGCACCCCATTCGGATCGCGCAGTGTCATCTCTTTGGACGATACGCCGTGTTGCTCGAGCGACAAAACTACCGGCGGACACAATATGGTGAGCCCGATCGCGCGTGACCGCTCGTGGATGCCATCGACATCGGCGGTGTGAAAGACGAGGCAGGCCTCGCCGCGATTGGCACGATCGATATTGCGATGCGTATCGTCATCCGGGGCGGGGTCGGTTACCTCGAACAATCCCACCATGCCGAAGTCAACATCATTCGATTGCAGGATGATCCAGCGCGTGTGGCACGGCGCCATGCCGAGCAGTTGATAGAGCGCCGGCAATTCATCGCCCGCTGAGCCCTCGACCCAGACATTCATGCCGAGTACGTCGCGGTAAAACTGGAGTGAGCGCTCCATGTCGCGCACGATGATCGCAGTGCGCTTCAGCGGCGTGACGGCGGACTGGCGCGGCTCGGGCAGTTTGGTGGTGGTATTCAAGACATGCTCTCCTCGTTGCGCGCCGGAATCCGGTAACCTCTAGATCATAGCGAGAGGTAGATCATAACGAGAGGGACCCCGATGCGGCGAGCATTTGTCAACTTCGATGGCCGGCAAATTCACTATCGAACCGCGGGCGAAGGCGCGCCGGTCATTTTGCTGCACCCATCCCCACTCTCGAGCACCATGGTGGTGCCCGTCGCCGCGGAGATCGCAAGGCGCAACCGCGTCTATGCGCTCGATACCCCCGGCTACGGCCTATCCGACCCGCCGCCCTATAAGCCCGAGTCGCTCGACGACTACCTGCCCATTTTCGCCAGCACTCTCGATGCGCTTGGCCTGACAAGCGTTTGCTTGTACGGCGCTGCCACGGGCGCGCAACTCGCCGTCGAGTTTGCGCGGCGCTACCCGGAACGCGTGCGCCTCCTAATACTCGATACCGCCGGGCACATCGACCCCGAGGACTGTGAAGAGATCGTAAGAGGCTATTTTCCGAGCGTTCGCCCCAAGCTCGATGGCCGCCATCTGATGACCTATTGGCACATGGTGCGCGAACTGAACGTTTTCTTCCCCTGGTCGATCACCAAGGCGGCTAATCGAGTGCCGCGCGACATACCACCTGTGACGCTCATGCAGCAGTTCTTGCTGGACTACCTGCGCGCTGGCACGCGCTACGACTGGGCTTATCGACCCGCGTTCTACAACGAACGCGCCGAGCGCGCACAAGGCGTCACCGTGCCCGCCGTCGTGACTCGGTGGGTTGGCAGTATTGCACTGCCTATTACCGACGCGCTCATCGCGGCGGGATTGCCCGCGAACTACAAGGTCCTACCACTCAATGCAAGCATGGCCGATCGCGCCAGGGGGATTGCGGACTACATCGCCAAGCACTACCAGGGCGATCCCGCCCCGGCGCTGCCTGTGGACGCACCGATCGCGAGTCGCTTGTACTCCAAGCTCATCGCGCTACGCGGTGGCGTCCTGCACGCTCGCGTCCACCTGCAGGGCGCGGGCAAGCCAATGCTGGTACTACATAGCTCGGCGGCGTCCGCCGCGCTCGTGGAACCGATCGCGCAAGGCTGGATCGGTCGTCGGCCCGTGATCGCCCTTGATCTCCCGGGCAGCGGCGAATCGGACGCACTGCTTGCGGATGACGATATCTCGATCGAGCAGTACGCCGCTGTGGTGCTCGAGGCGATGGATGCACTTGGCATCGAACAACTAGACGTCGCAGGCCGATATATTGGGGCTCTCGTGGGGCTCGAAATGGATCGACAACGGCCCGGGAGCGTCACACGACTGACATTCCTCGGCGTGCCACTCCTCAGCGCCGCCGAACGACGGGAAATGAAAGCCCACTATGCACCGTCGATCGCACCACAGCCCGACGGCACGCATCTCATCAGGGCTTGGTACATGATGCGCGATCAGGCGCTGTGGTTCCCTTACTTCAAGCGCACGCAATCGGCAGCCCTGCACTCGGAGCCGAACGTCGACCCCGACTACATCCACAAGCGCGTTGTCGAATCGATGAAGATGGGTGATCGTTATCAGCTCGCTTACCAAGCGGAGTTCGATTACCCGATGGCTGAACGATTGCCCGCCGCGCACTGCCAGGTGATTCTTGCGAGCGCTCCATGGGAGCCACTGCTCGATCGGCTGCCGATCGCGCAGAAGCTACTACCCAAGGCAATTGTCCTGAAGTTGCCGGATCGATTTGGCGATTGGGCACG
>JAGRJB010000297.1 GCA_020442965.1 Pseudomonadales bacterium | reverse complement strand
GCCCTGCGCCGCCGCTTCCTCGTAGCCCGTCGTGCCATTGATCTGGCCGGCAAAGTACAGCCCCGCGATGAACTTGGTCTCGAGCGTCGGCGCGAGATCGCGCGGATCGAAATAGTCGTACTCGATCGCATAACCAGGGCGCGTAATGTGCGCTTGCTCGAATCCGCGGATGCTGCGCACGAACTCATACTGCACATCGAATGGCAGACTCGTCGAAATACCGTTCGGATAGACCTCGTGAGTATTGAGACCTTCGGGTTCGATGAAGATCTGATGCGAGGTCTTGTCAGCGAACCGAACAACCTTGTCTTCTACCGAAGGACAGTAACGCGGGCCTACACCCTCGATCTGACCGGTAAACAACGGCGAGCGATCCGTCGCCGCCCGAATGAGATCGTGCGTGTGCTCGTTAGTCGCCGTGATATGGCACGGCGCCTGTTTTGGGTGCTCGTCCGCCCGACCGAGAAATGAGAACACTGGCTGAGGCTCGTCGCTCCACTGCGGTTCGAGTTCCGAATAGTCGATGCTCCGGCCATCGATGCGAGGCGGTGTGCCGGTCTTGAGCCGTCCGACCCGCAAGGGCAATGCCCGTAGCCGCTCGGCCAACTTGTTAGACGGTGGATCGCCTGCGCGACCGCCCTGGTAGTTATCCATGCCGACGTGAATGCGGCCACCCAGGAATGTACCGACCGTCAGTACGACAGCCGGCGCCTCGAATACGATGCCGGTCAGCGTAACGACCCCGCGGACGCGATCACGCTCGATGGCGAGGTCTGCACATTCCTGCTGGAACAGCGAAAGATTCGGCTGGTTCTCGAGCAAGCTGCGGATCGCGGCTTTGTAGAGTTGCCGATCAGCCTGCGCGCGCGTCGCGCGCACGGCCGGCCCCTTGCTGGCATTCAACGTCCGAAATTGGATACCGGCACGATCTGTCGCGCGCGCCATCGCGCCGCCCAACGCGTCGATCTCGCGGACCAGATGCCCTTTGCCGATGCCGCCGATCGCCGGGTTGCAACTCATC
>JAGRJB010000296.1 GCA_020442965.1 Pseudomonadales bacterium | reverse complement strand
AGCGGTGTGTACTCGATTTGGCGATCGAACAGTCTGACGTTCGTCGTCAACGGCCTGCTGGTTATTACGCTCGTGTTTGCGCTCATCTTCAAGGTCGTCAGGAGCTGGACGATCGCGCGCGCGTTGATTTTCACTCTGTGTGCGAGCGGCGCGCTGCTCGGCGCGGCCGCGATACTGGGATACCACGGCGCGCGTGCCGAGGCCGGCGTTACCTACGATACCAACGATCTGGCCTATCTACTGGTCACTACCTTGCCGCTGGCAGTGGCGCTGGCCATCGACGGAACCGGATGGCGGCGTTGGCTGTTCGGGTCGATGGCGGGCGCGATGATCGTCGCCACCCTATTGACCGAGTCGCGCGGCGGATTGCTGGGATTGTTCGCCGGATTGCTGGCCGTGCTGTGGTTGCGCCCCACGGCAGTCAACGCCAAGACGGGGGCTATGGGTCGCATTTCCAAGACTCTGGTATGGGCCGTGATCGCAACGCTGATCGGCGTGGCGAGTTGGCCGTTGTTGCCGGCCAGCGCGCGTGAACGATTTGCGTCGCTGCTCAATATCGAATCGGACTACAACGTGCAGGAGGAGGACGTCGGTCGCACGTTCAGCTGGCGCCGCAACCTCAAGGCGGTGGCCAAGCGGCCGATCGGCTATGGCGTGGCATCTTCCTCGGCACTCGATCTCAGGCTGGGTGGTCGATTCAAGACGGCACACAATAGCGTCGTTCAGATCGCGACGGAGCTCGGGGTGCTGGGCGCATTTCTCTTTTTGCGACTGTATTGGCTCGCCTGGCGGCAACTCAGTGCGCAGTCGGCACGCATGCGCGAGCGTGCGACGGCTTCGACCGAAAGGATCGCGCGCAGCGACGTGCCGGTCATCCTGTATGCGCTGCGCGCATCGCTGGTCGCGAGTTTCGTAGCCGGATTCTTCTTGTCGCAGGGGTATTCCTACCTGCTGTATACGCTGCTGGGACTGATTGCGGCGGTAGCGTTGCTGGACTCAAACGCCGGGGTCACGTCGTCGACGCCCGTCGCTTCCAAGTGGACGCGCCAGCGACGGTGAGTGCAGCGACGGCCCTGCTGGCACACAGCGAGCCACTTGAATTTGTCGCGCGCGAGGCTTGCCTGCGCGACTGGGCGGCGCTCGAGCCTGACTGCAACGCTTCGGCATTTCTGTCCAGCCCGTGGGTCGGCGCGTGGCTTGCTACGCTGCCGGCAGAACAGCCGCTACGCAAGTTGATCGTGACTCGGGCGGATGAAATCGTCGCGCTCGGCGTGTTTGGATCGGGGTTCGATGGCCGCTGGCCGCGGCGACGCCATTCGTTCTACCTGCACGCAACCGGTGACGCGGACTACGATTCGATTTTCATCGAGCAGAATGGTCTGTTAGTGCGGCAGGGCTACGAAGCCGAGGCGACGTCGGTTGCTCTGCGGCACTTGTTCGAATCGCAGCGTGCGGTCGAACAGTTTCGTTTCGACGCGGTCGAGGCGCCGGACGGCTTTCTTCAGGCAGCGCGCAGCGCTGATCTGATAGTCAGTGATTTTCGGATGGCCGCGCCCTATGTCGATTTGGCGTCGCTCAGAGAGTCTGGCAGCGGCTACGTCGAGTCACTGGGAAAGAAGGCGCGCTACGCGGTACGTTCCGCATGCGCGGCCTATGCAGAAAGGTTTGGTGCGCTGAGCGTCGATGTGGCCACGGCCGAGTCGGCGCCCGAGATCCTCGAGCGACTTGGTACACTGAGCAAGGCGCGGCATCAGGGGCACGGAAACGCGAGCGTTTTCCAGCGGCCGTTCTTCAATCAGTTTCACACTAGACTCATCGGTTCAGCCGGCGCAAACAATCTCGTTGAGCTACTAACAGTACGTGCCGGGAACGTCGACATCGGACATCTGTATCTGTTGCGCCATCGCAATCGGATCAGTTTCTACCAGTGCGGCTATGACTACGCGCTGCTGGATCAGCGCGCACAACCTGGGTACGCTGTATTGTCACTCGCGATCGAACACTATTTGCAGGCGGGCTATGCGGCGTTCGATTTCCTTGCCGAAGCCACACCGTATAAATTGCGCCTCGCACGCGCATCCCGGGATATGGCGTGGTTGCGGTTCCGACGTCCGACTCTTCGCAACCGGCTGGAAGAAATTGGCCGCCAATGGCGGCATCGACACCGTCCGCTCGATCAGCGTGCTTAGCTCCTGGCGGACAGGACCCGGTCGATGCCGACTCGGCTCATGCCGGTTCGGGCCATCTGGCCGGCAGTCCCAGCAGCTCGAGGTAGCGCGTGACGGTCGTTTCGATGTCGTGATCGGCGCGCACTCGATCGAGGCCCCGTTCGACTAGCCGAGCCCGCAGCGATGGCTCGTCGATCAGCCGCAGCATCGCGCGACTGAGTGCGAGCGGATCGGCGGCGGGTATCGTTAGTCCCGCCCCATC
The DNA here is from genome assembly GCA_020442965.1 of Pseudomonadales bacterium. Classification (GTDB taxonomy): domain Bacteria; phylum Pseudomonadota; class Gammaproteobacteria; order Steroidobacterales; family Steroidobacteraceae; genus CADEED01. The sequence goes on along the minus strand of JAGRJB010000296.1, from coordinate 1,805 downwards.
GCGCAACAAGTCCGGTATGCCGCCGACCGCCGTTGCGACGCACGGAACGCGGTTGGCCATGGCTTCGATCAGTGCCATCGGCAAACCCTCGGTGAGCGAGCTCATCACGTAGGCATCGGTCGCAGGCAACAGCCGCATGACATCGGTACGTGCGCCGAGCATCGACACATGATCCTTCAGCCCCAACCGGGCAATGGTCTGTTCGATTCTTGGCCGGTCTTCCCCGTCCCCGATCAACCATAGACGTGTCGGATTAGTCGTTAGTGAGCGCAGTGCGTGGAACGCCGCGACCAGCGTGGGAATATCCTTCACTTCGTTGAGCCGCCCAACCGCGGTGAAGACGAACTCATTCTCGCCCGTGCCGAATTCGCGCCGTACACTGGGATCGCGGGCGGGGCGATCTGCGGGAACGACGACACCGTTTGCAACGTAGTGCATCAAATCGCGTGGCGCGCCGAGTTCGTTCACAAAATAGCCGATTTGATCAGGGTGTACGACCGTGATCGCATGTGCGCGCCGCAGACGGGCCGCCGTTGTTGCTCGGTAGTCAGGACGCGACCGGTATTGATGCAAAGCGTGTTCGGTCATCACCACGCGTGGTACCCGCGCCATCTGCCAGGCGATGCCCGCAATATCGAGTGCGGCGCCATAGTGCACGTGCAGCGCGGCGGCTCGTTCGCGACGCAGGAAGCTGGCCAGCTCGAATGGGTAGGTGAGTCGCCGCGTCAGGCGAGCGCGGCTGGTGTATTGATAATCGAAGCACTGTATGCCAGCGGCCTCGATTTCGCGGCGTAGCGGACCGTCGTTGCCGTACATGCCGAAACACAACACGCGATAGCCGCGGCGTTTGAAGCCGAGCGCGGCATCCGCCGCGACGCGTTCGCCGCCGCCGATATCGTACGAATAGAGTGCCTCGACAATAGTGGGGGGCGCACCGGTGAGCGCTGACGTGATGGACGACATGAGGCCTGCGACTGAAGGTGCGCTTGCGTGATGAACTGCGCGATAGTTTGGCACAGCGCTACTCAGCTGCCACTGTCTTGTGCAGACTACGTCCATGGCACGAGCACTGCAGGTGATCAGCACTGGCGGCATGTACGGCGCAGAACGGGTGTTGCTGGAACTGTCGCGTTTCCTCAACGACAATGGTTGGGACTCGCAGATTCTGGCGATCGACGGCGCCGGCGCCGCCCCGTTGGTGGCTGCCGCCAGGCGCATGGGCATGCGGGCCGAACTCTTCGGCGAGCGCGACATCGGTGCGTGGTCTGGCGCAAAGCGACTCGCCAGCTATCTCGAGGAACACTCGATCGATCTGGTGCACTCCCATGGTTATAAGCCAGACATTCTGCTGGCTGCCTCCGGTCAGCCACGACGAAGAGTGTGCGTTGCAACTTGTCATAGTTGGTACAGCGACACGCTGAAAATGCGTGCGTACGAATGGCTCGACAAACGATGCCTGCGATTCTTCGATCAGGTGGTAGCGGTGTCGGACGAAATCCTGCAGGACTTGCTCGGCAATGCGGTGTCGGCCATGCGCCTCAGTATGATCAGCAATGGCTTGGATGCGATCCAACCCGCGGACCAGGCGCGGCTCGTTATTCGTCGCCAGCTTGAGGTCGGGCCGGAGGAGTTACTGGTTGTGAGGGTCGGGCGCCTGATGGCCACCAAGGGCAATGATCTGCTGCTGCGCGCGCTGGCGAGCCTGAATCGATCTGACTGGCGCCTGGCGTTCGTCGGCGCAGGCGATCAACAGCCTGTATTGGAGGCGCTTGCTGCGTCGCTGGATGTCGCGGCCAAGGTGCGGT
>JAGRJB010000295.1 GCA_020442965.1 Pseudomonadales bacterium | reverse complement strand
GGAAATTCAGCGACCGCGACGTGCAGATGGCGAGTTATGCGCTCATGGCATACTCGTGGGGGTTGTTAGCTTTTAGTCTGGTCAAGGTCCTGGCACCGGGCTATTTCGCGCGCCAGGATACGAAGACACCGGTGCGCGTAGCGTTGATCGGCCTCGGAATCAACATGGCGATCAATCTGTTCATCGTTCTGCCGGCGTACTGGGCCGGGTTTCCAATCCCTCACGTATTGCTCGCAACCGCGACGTGCACCGGGGCTGCCATCAACTCATTCTTGCTGTGGCGTGGCCTGAAACGCGCCGGCGTCTACACGCCACGGGTGGGTTGGCGAGCGTTGCTGCTACGCGCGCTGTTTGCCAATACGGCGATGGCGTCGCTGTTGTGGTGGTTGGGCGGCAATCTTGCCGCTTGGACTGCATCCGCACCGCTCGCGCGCGCGGCGCGCCTGGCGGGATGCATCGCTGCAGCCGCCGTCGTGTATTTCGCTGCGTTGTACGTCACCGGTATGCGGGTGCGGCACTTGCGCTCAGGTGCCGCAGTTTGAGCTTCGCTATAATCGCTGTTTTTGTTGTGGCGACATAGGCTTAGGCGAGTGGAGCTTGTTCGAGGTCTGACAAATCTGGCGGCCAAGTATCGCGGTGCCGTCGTGACCATCGGTGCCTTCGACGGGCTGCATCTGGGTCATCTGGCACTGCTAGCCCGGGTTCGCGCGCAGGCCGCGCAGCTCGCGCGCCCGGCCATGATGATTACCTTTGAGCCGCTGCCGCGCGAATTCTTGTCACCGGACGATCCACCTGCGCGTCTCACGGATCTGCGAGAACGCTGGCGACTGTTGCAGCACGCGGGCTTGAGCGCACTCTGCGTGCTGCGTTTCGATGAGCAATTGCGCAGCCTGAGTGGTGAGCAGTTCATCGAGCTCTTGGCGCACGACGTGGCGGCAAGTGCCGTGATCGTCGGGCATGATTTCCGCTTCGGTCGCGGGGGCGCTACATCGGCATCGGCACTCGAAGTAGCGGGGCGCTCGCACGGCTTTGCGGTGGAAATCGTGGGGCCGGTGCTGGCGAGCGAGACCCGCGTGAGTTCGAGTGAAATTCGTGCCGCACTAGATCGAGGCGATTTTCGAGCGGCGGCCAGCTTGTTAGGGCGGCCGTACTCGATGCGTGGCCGGGTGGTAGCGGGTGAGCGTCTCGGACAGAAGCTCGGCTATCCGACCGCGAATTTACGGATGCATCGACTGCGGTCGCCGTTGGGAGGCATTTTTGCCGTGCGAGTCCACGTTGACCGTGGTACCGACAGCTTGCCCGGCGTCGCGAGCCTGGGTACGCGGCCGACGGTGGGCGGCGGCGAGCCGCTGCTGGAAGTGCACATTTTTGACTTTACGGACGATCTCTACGGCCGGGAACTCGAGGTGGTGTTCGTCGCCAAGTTCCGTGCCGAGGAGCATTTTTCTTCCCTCGAGGCACTCGTGGCGCAGATGCACCAAGATGCGGCGGACGCGCGCGCGATACTGGCTGCCTGATACCCTATCTACTGGACGACGCAAACGGGCTTTCTGAGTGAGCGACTACAAGAACACGATCAATCTGCCGCAGACCGACTTCCCGATGAAGGCGGATCTGGCGCGGCGCGAGCCGCAGACGCTCGCGGCCTGGGACGCGGCGGACCTCTATGGAAAGATTCGCACACAGTCGCGTGGCAGGCCGCGCTGGGTGCTGCACGACGGTCCGCCATACGCGAATGGTGCGATCCACATCGGCCACTGCGTCAATAAGATACTGAAAGACATCGTGGTGAAATCCCACGCGCTCGATGGTTACGACTCGCTTTATATTCCTGGCTGGGACTGCCACGGGTTGCCGA
>JAGRJB010000294.1 GCA_020442965.1 Pseudomonadales bacterium | reverse complement strand
ACTTCTTCTTAGCAGCTTTCTTCTTGGCCTTCTTCTTGGCTTTCGCCATGGCACTTCTCCAGTGGTTACGGGTTAGTCCAAGCGCGAGTATATACACGCGATTGCAAAATACAAGCAAGTGTGATCGCCAACATGACGTGACGGGGGTCACGAATCGATCGCGCGTCACTCGAGCGTGAGGATGAAGTTCCACTCGCGCGCATCGAGCGGCGTGATCGACAGTCGATTGCCACGACGTAGTAACAGCATGTCCGCGAGCTCCGCGGCAGCGTGCTGGCGCAGCTCGGCGAGCGTGATGACACGCCGCAGTTGGCGCATCAGCTTGATGTCGACCGCATACCAACGCGGATTCTTGGCATCGCTGTCCGCATCATAGTGATGGTGCTTGCGATCGAATGCGGTCGGATCGGGGTAGCCAGTCTTGACGACTGCAACGATTCCGACGATGCCTGGTACGGCGCAGCTCGAGTGATAGAGGAACGCCTGGTCTTTTTTTTGCATGTCATCGCGCAGCATATTGCGAACCTGATAGTTGCGCACACCCTCCCACATCGTCGTGCGACGAGGTGCCGCCGCGAGATCATCGATACCGAAAGTGCCAGGTTCGGTTTTCATCAACCAGTAGTTCATGCAGCGCTCCGATCGGTAGCCACGAGGCCGGACTCAGTAACGATGGCGTCACACCGAATGTCATAGGGTTGCTCGGGAACGTGCGGCACACGCTGCGTGTCCGCGAGTATTGCGATGAGTCGTGGCCCGCGCCACGTCCGACGCCAGCGCCTGAAAGCCAGCGCGCGATCGTAGTAGCCTGCACCATGCCCGAGGCGTGCACCGCGCGGATCGACGCCAATCGCCGGCAGGAAAATGCAGTCGAGCCAGCGCGCAGGCAGCGATTCGTGACCTAACGGTTCGATGATGCCATAGCGATTGCGCCGCCAGAGCCCGCTCGGATGAACGAAACGCATCGACCGTGCACGATAGTCGACGATCCTGGGCAGATAGACCTGGCAGCCACGTTCTTCCGCAAGCTCGAGAAGAGGCGTAGTCGGAATCTCCTCTGGCGTCGCGAGATAGAGACCGATCCTTCTGCCGGGGGTGAAACAGGTTGAAGCGCCGACATGCTGCGCGATCGACTGCGCGATCGCGTCGCGCTGCTTGGGCGACAGGCGTCGTCTCGCCGCACGCAATGCGGCGCGCAGGCCGCTCCGATCGGAAAGAGAAGGCGTCACCCGCAGATGCCGGTGCAAATCGTTGCTCTCGAACCAGAGCAACAGGTGGGACGCGCCACGACCAGTAAGGCTTTCCGCTCATGGCGGACTTGCACAGCTGTGCCGTTAAGGCAGATATCCCTGGGCGTTTCAATTACGGTCGAGAGGTAACCCGACTCACTGTCGAACACCGCAGGTGACGCCAAAGAGACTCTACACCGGGACGAGCGATTGAGACAGCGCCACGTGACGCGAGAATTGCGACACAAGTCAAAATATGGGCTCAGAACTCTAGCTGCCGCGTTTTCTGCAATTCTGTTTCGATGCGCTCGCGCATGCCGCGGACTCGTCCATGCAAGTTGGTTTCGACGAGCACTTCCTGCTTCTTCGCCTTCAGCAGATCGTTCGCCAGATTGAGAGCCGCCATCACGGCGATACGATCCGTGCCGATGATCTTGCCGCTGTCGCGAATCTCTCGCATCTTGCGGTGCAGGTAGTCGGCAGATTCCTTGAGCGCCGCCTGTTCTTCGGGTGGACACGCGACGTGGTATTCCTTGTCGAGTATCTTCACGCTGACGCGGGTCACGTCTTCACTGCTCATGTCGAGTGCTCCATCGTCTTGAGCCGGCCTACCATCGCTTCGACTCGCGCTCTGACCTGGTCGTTCTTCTGGGCCAGCACAGAGCGCTCCTGCGCCAAAGATTCCTGTCGCTGCCGCAGCGCGTGATTCTCCTCACGCAAGGCGGCGAGCTGTACCAGCAGTTCATCGACGCGCGATTCGAGGCGCTTGAGGTCGGTATCGAAGCTCGCGATGTTCTGCTCGGTCATGGTTGCTCGCTCATGGTCTTGTATAGGTCGAACTATAGGGTCCGATTCCGATGACGGTCAATTATAGGAGTCGCACGCTATCCGCGCGGGCAATTGCGGCATAATCCACTGATGCTGCCGGTGACTTTCGAGCAATTCGTCCATGCCCTGCACGATGCGCGCGCCTTGCCCGACGCCCCGGAGGCGCACGGCACGCTTGCCGGCGCGCTCTGTGTTTCCTCGACGTATCGATTGCGGGACTGGCTCATCGAGATTTTGCCGGACAAGCTGCCGGACGCGGATGCACCCGCGACGCTGCGCGAGGTATACCAGGCCACTGTTCAGGCGCTCGGAAGCGCACTGTCAGGTTTCGATCTGCTGTTGCCAGGCGACGAGGTGGCTCTCGGTGACCGAACCGCAGCGTTGGGACTCTGGTGCCAGGGCTTCCTCTATGGCCTAGGTTCCGGTCCGATGCCGGATCCCGGTTCCGTTTCGCCGCAAGCGCAGGAGATCGTCGCGGATTTCAGCCAGATCACGCAGGTTGCGGTGGATGACAGCGAGGACGCCGAAACCAATGAGGCGGCATTCGCCGAGGTGGTCGAGTTTGTGCGGGTCGCGGCGCAGTTGCTCTTCATAGAGTTGGCCGCCGAACGGCGCGATCCGCAGTTGGAGCCGCATGCGACCATGCATTAGGCTCCGCTGCTGGTGCATATGGCATTTCGATGGCCGTCCGACATTCCTTACCTAAAGAAGAATACGCTCGCCGCCGGCGCACGCTGATGCGCCAGATGGGGCGCGATTCGATCGCGATCGTTCCGGCCGCACCGGCGCGTGTTCGCAATAGCGATGTTCACTATCCTTATCGTCAGGACAGTGATTTTCACTATCTGACCGGGTTCGGTGAGCCCGAAGCCGTTGCAGTGCTGGTCCCCGGGAGACCGCACGGTGAGTATCTGCTGTTCGTGCGCGATCGCGACCCCGACCGGGAGACCTGGGATGGCAAGCGCGCGGGTCCCGCCGGTGCAACCCGGGACTTTGCCGCCGACGACTCGTTTCCGATCAGCGATATCGATGAAATCCTGCCGGGCCTGCTCGAGAATCAGGCGCGCGTGTACTACGCGATGGGGACACACCCGGAATTCGACCAGCGCGTCGTCGGTTGGGTGAACGGGTTGCGTACTCAGGCGCGCGATGGGCGTCACGCGCCGCAGGAGATGGTGGCGCTCGATCACGTGCTGCACGATATGCGCCTGTACAAGACGCGCGCCGAACTCGTCTTGATGCGCGAGTCCGCGCGGGTTGCGGCCAGCGCACACGTCCGGGCTATGCGCTTCGTCAAGCCGGGGCGCAACGAATACGAGGTGATGGCCGAACTGTTACATGAGTTCGGGCGCCACCATTGTGAGACGTCCTACTACCCAATTGTTGGCGGCGGCGCGAACGGCTGCATTCTCCACTATCACGAGAATGACGCGCCGCTGCGCGACGGCGATCTCGTGTTGATCGATGCGGGTTGTGAAGTTGGCTGCTATGCGTCGGATATCACGCGCACGTTTCCCGTCAACGGCAAGTTCTCGCGGCAGCAGCGGGCTGTCTACGACGTGGTGCTCGAGGCCAATCAGGCAGCGATCGCCGCCGTCAAACCAGGCGCACACTGGAACGCTCCGCACGACGCGGCGGTCAAGGTTGTCACGCAGGGGCTGATACGGCTCGGATTGCTGAAGGGCCGCGTAGCGCCATTGCAGCAGAAGCAGGCATATCGCAAATATTTCATGCATCGTACAGGCCACTGGTTAGGCCTCGACGTGCATGACGTCGGCGATTACAAGGTGGGCGATGAGTGGCGCGTGCTCGAGCCCGGCATGGTCCTGACGATCGAACCGGGCATCTACATTGCTCCGGGTCTACGGGGCGTCGCGCCGCGATTCCGCGGGATCGGAATTCGCATCGAGGACGATGTGGTCGTCACACCGAACGGTTGTGAGGTATTGACGGCGGACGCACCGAAAAAACCGGACGAGATCGAGCGGCTGATGGCGTCGCGCAGATGAGCGTTGCCGGCGCTGCTCGCACGACTGACTACGATATTGTGATCGTCGGCGGCGGTATGGTCGGCGCCAGTTTCGCCTTGGCGCTGCGCGGTACGCCCTGGCGAGCGCTGTTGATCGAAGGCGTTGCCCCGGATTCCTCGGTTCAACCGAGTTTCGACGATCGGACCACCGCACTCGGGAATGGCAGTCGGCAGGTATTCGAGGCGCTGGGAGTCTGGCACGACATGGCACCGCACGCGGCCGCGATCAAGGCGATTCACGTGTCGGACGCGGGGCGCTACGGTTTCGCACGACTCGACGCGGCAGAGCAGCGAATCGATGCGTTTGGTTACGTTGTACCGAATCGCATCATCGGTCGGGCACTGTGGACCGCGGTCGCCGGCGCGAGCCACCTCGATGTCCTGACGCCTGCGCGGCCGGTGCAGATCGACACCTCGCCCGAGCGTGTGCGGCTAACGATTGACACGGGTGCGGCGGGGAAGCGCGCTGTGACGTGTGCGCTGGCAGTGGCCGCGGACGGTGCCCAATCGATGTTGCGCAGTGCGAGCGGGTTGACCGCCCAGGTCGAGGACTATGACCAGGTCGCCGTCGTCGTCAACATCGCGGCCGATCGATCTAACGACGGTACGGCGTATGAACGCTTCACCCGCACCGGCCCGCTCGCAGTGTTGCCGCTGCCGGACGGTAGCTATACCGTTGTCTGGTCGCTACGGCCCGAACGTGCGGCTGAGGTGCTGCGATTGTCGGACCAGTTGTTCTTGAGTGAGTTGCAGCAATCGTTTGGTTGGCGCGCGGGTCGGTTGGTGCGAGTTGGGCGGCGCGGCTCCTATCCACTCAAGCTGACGCGTGCGGATGCCACGATAGCAATGCGAACGGCGCTGATTGGCAATGCCGCGCAGGCGCTGCACCCGGTCGCCGGTCAAGGCTTCAACCTCGGATTGCGGGATGCGACAACACTGGCCGAAATTCTCGCGCAACGGATCGACGACCCTGGTGCACAGGCAGTATTGCAGCAGTTTTCCGACTGGCGCGCGCGGGATCGACGCGGCATGACGCGTTTCACCGATAGTCTGATCAAGTTGTTTGCCGACGATCGGCCGGGCTTCGCGACAGCGCGCAATCTCGGGCTCTTGTTGTTCGATCTGCTACCCGGGGCGAAGACCGCCATGTCACGCGTGAGCTGGGGTTTTGCAGGCCGCATGCCACGGCTGGTGCGCGGCCTCCCGATCGAGCCATGACGCTAACTACACGCTACGACATTGTCATAGTTGGCGCGGGCCCCGTCGGCTGTTGTGTAGCTGCCTTGCTGGCGGCGGAGGGCGTCGTCCCCCCAACACGCATCGCGCTGCTCGACCGGCGACCGCCGCCAGAGAGTCGCGCCGACGATTCCATCGACCTCAGAGTATTTGCGCTGGCGCGCGGCACCGAGAAGGTCTTGCTGCGAGCCGGAGCATGGCCCGCGGTGGGGGCGCGGCGCTTGAGCCCGTACGAGCGCATGATCGTTTGGCATGCGAGCGTGCCGCCGCGCAGCGCCGATGCACTGACTTTCGCGGCAGACGAGTGCGGTGAGCCCAACCTGGGCCATATCGTCGAGAATCGTGTACTGCAATGGGCGTTGTATCGCGCCGCGTGCGATGCGGGAGTGGTGTTTCACGCCGGGTCGCTACGGTCACTGGGCTTTGACAGGCAAGGCGTTGCCGTCGCGACGGATGATGCAAGGCTGTGCGCGCGCCTGGTCGTTGGAGCGGACGGTGGTCGTTCGCAGGTCCGAACACTCGCCGATCTCGGCGTGAGTACGGCGGATTACTCGCAGCGCGCGATTGTTGCCGTCGTCACGTCTGCGCGCGCTCACGAGCGCACTGCTTGGCAGCGCTTCCTGGGCGATGGGACCCTCGCCTTATTGCCGTTGGCCGACGGTCGATCGTCAATCGTCTGGTCAGTGCCGATCGAGCGGGCCGATCGATTGATGGCGCTCGCGCCGCAGGAATTTGCGCGTGAGTTGACCCAGGATTCCGACGATGTTCTCGGATCCTTGACGCTTGCCTCGGATCGCGCAGTGTTCGATCTTGGTAAACAGCTAGCGGACGATTATGTCCGCGAACGAGTGGCACTCGTGGGTGATGCGGCTCACGTCGTGCATCCGCTCGCAGGGCAGGGCGTCAATCTTGGCGTGCTGGACGCTGCCGCTCTTGTCCAGGTGCTGCAGGATGCGACCCGCGAGGGTGAGGATATAGGCGCGATGCGCATTTTGCGCCGCTACGAGCGCTGGCGCCGCAGCGAGGCGCAGCTCGTTAGTGCGGCGATGGATGGTTTCAACCGCTTCTTGGCACGCGGGCACGGTCCGATTGCAGCGCTCGCACAGCGTGCGCTGCCCATCGTAGGTCGCAGCGCGCTGTCGAAGCGCCTGCTGGTCGAGCGCGCGCTCGGCGCCAGTGGCGAGTTGCCGCGCGCTGCTCGCTGAGAGAACTGTCGCCAATGAGACACACTCTCGGGTCCACATTTGTGAGAAATCCGAGAGTTCATGCGCAGCAGTCACGTGTCGGTGGCAACCGGCGCCGACAAGCGTTCGGTTTACGTTGTCACCGAGCATCTCGGCCGCATGGTGCCGGTTGGAGAGCTCTCGTTCAGTAACGGCCGTTATGTCTTCGGTTACACTTGCGGGGCTCTGCATCTCGGCGCACGTACGCACGTCGTCCCGTTGCCGGGGCTGCCCAATCTCACACAACGCTACCAGTCCAAGACGCTGTTCCCGGTGTTTTTGGCGGCGCTCGACCTGCACCGCGCGGATGATTTGCGCGCCGCATTGCGCGCGCGGCGTTTGGACCTCGATGCCGCCGATTTCTTGAGCATGCTGGCGGTACCCACGCGCCTGCACACGCCACAAATGTTAGTCACCGTACCAAGTTTGCGCGGCGACCACGAAGGGGCGTTCCGTTGCCGGTTTTTCACGCCCGGGCCGGCGCGCAGCGCGCCGCCGATCGGCGCGTTAACGGTCGGCCAGTTGCTACGTGTCAACCTGGTGCAAGCGGACGGTGGTAAGCGCCGGCGGGTCGAAATAGTGACCGCGAACGGCGAGTTCATCGACTGGCTGCCAGAGTTCCTGGTTGCGGAGTTGGTCCCCGTGTGGCGCTCCGGACTGTCGCTGCGGGTCGAGCTACTCGCCAATGAATCCCACGCAACGGCTCGCGACGAGCGGCTGTTGATCGAGTTGAGCGGCCGTTGGCCCGATGGCTACACACCGATGCAATTGCTGGTCTTTTCGCCGATCGTTATCTAAGTCGTGGATTTGCCCAGCACAGGTTAACCGACTAACGGGCCAGCGCATACAATGCGCGAATGTTCGGCATTCAAAATGGCAAACTGGCCGGAATGGCCGCGATGCTCGTCGCTGTCGCGGCATTCGCGGTGCTCGACGCCTGCTTGAAGCTGTTAGTAGCCCACTACTCGCCGTCGCAGGTGGCGGCATTGCGTGGGCTCGTTTCACTCCCGGTGGTGCTGGTCTGGAGTCTGTGGGCGGGCGGGTTCTGGCAACTCATCCGCATTCGCTGGGCGTTGCAACTGCTCCGTGGTGTGCTGTCGGTCGCCATGATGGTGCTCTTCAGCTTTGGCCTCAAGACCCTGGGCCTCGCCGAAACTTATTCGATTTTCTTCGTGGCGCCGTTGATCGTCACCACTCTGTCGGTCGTATTGTTAGGTGAGCGGGTCGTCCGGGCGCAGTGGCTGGCCGTTGCGATCGGATTTGTGGGAGTACTGGTTGCGCTCAATCCGCGTGGCACGGGCTTCGTGAGCCTGGGCGGCCTGGCGATACTGGGTACCGCTGTGGCATACGCGTTGACAGCCGTGCTGGTGAAAGTGATCGGCCGTACGGACAGTACCCATTCAATGATGTTCTGGCTGATTCTGGTGATGGCGTTCGGTGCGCTTGCGCTAGCTGCGCCAGGTTGGCTGCCGATTCGCTCTGTCGACTGGCCGATCCTCGCGGCGATCGCCGTGTTCGGCACGATCGCTCAGTATTGTGTGACGGTCGCATTCCAACGCGCGCCCGCGGCGAGTGTTGCGCCGCTCGAATACACTGCCCTGGTCTGGGGCGTGCTGATCGATCTATCGGTGTGGGGCAAGGCACCGCAGCTGCGCACCTTACTCGGCGCCGGCATCGTGATCGCGGCCGGTGTGCTGCTGTTGCGGCAGGCGCGCGACCTAAACCGGTAGCTGATCGATCTTCGCCGCGCAGATGAAATCGTTGTCGTGCAGGCCGTTGATCGCGTGTGTCTGGTAGCGCACGCGGCAGTAGTTATAGCCGATCTCGAGGTCCGGATGGTGATCTTCGCTATTGGCGATATGCGCCAGCGCGTTGACGAAGCTCATCGTGTGAAAAAAATCCGGGAAGCTGAAGGTCCGGCGGATTTCGCTGCTGTCCTCCGCGAGGCGCCAGTGCGGATGCAGCTTGTTCATGAGCGCTGCGGCAGCTTCGCGAGTGAGCGGCGTCACGCCGCCCTCGCACGGAACGCATTTCTGGGTCGTTAGTGAGTTCATGATACCACCTCGCTCGCTGCCGGTTGTGACGCTGCGACGGTACGTCGGACGTAAGTGCGTTCGACGTACCGCTCCACCAATTCCTGAAATTCGGCTGCGATACGCTCGCCCTTGAGCGTCACGGTCTTCGCGCCGTCCTCATAGACCGGCGCTACCGGCCGTTCGCCCGTGCCAGGCAGGGAAATACCGATGTTGGCGTGTTTGCTCTCGCCAGGACCGTTCACGACGCAGCCCATTACAGCGACCGTCATATCCTCGACGCCCGTGAATTGCGCGCGCCATTGCGGCATGCGATGCCGGATGTGCGATTGAATCGACCGCGCCAGTTCCTGAAAATACGTGCTGGTCGTTCGGCCGCAACCGGGGCAGGCGACAACCATCGGCGTGAATGAACGCAGGCCCATGGTCTGCAGGATTTCCTGAGCGACGATCACTTCCTGGGTGCGATCACCGCCGGGCTCGGGTGTGAGGGAGACGCGGATCGTGTCGCCGATGCC
>JAGRJB010000293.1 GCA_020442965.1 Pseudomonadales bacterium | reverse complement strand
TCGCTCGTCGAATAATCCCGATGGATAGTGCCGCGACAGCAGCCCAGCTGATTGCTTCGAGAACCCTGACACTACGCGGCATCCCGAACGGCAACGATGCCGCTAGCTGATAGAGCCAGTAAATGCCGGGTTGCTTTACATCCCAGAAGTCGACGTATAGGCGGCCGCCATCGGCCAGCACGCGCGCTCCGTAGGAGAAGAACTGCTGGTCGCCCGTGAACGGCACGCTCAGATTCACAAGCGCAACCAGCGCGAACAGCAGCCACGCAAGGACGGCCACCGCCGTTGCGGCAGACTTTGTGCCGCGCCCGGTCACGGCCAGCCCGATTGCTGCCACCGCTCGAGCGTCTAGATACCGCTCAGAGCCTTTGGCACCGGTGTATCGCCGTAGCGTTCACCGTAGGAGTAACCGTAGTAGTAGCCCTCGAGTTTGGTGTGCGTGACACGATTGAGAATCAGGCTGATGCCGTCGCGCTCACCTAACAAATGCAATGCGTCCTGCACCGCACGCTGTACGGTGGAATCGGCGCGTACGACCATCAGTACTTGCCCCGCGTGTCGGGCAAAGGCCGCAGCTTCGGTGGTCACTAACAGGGGTGGCGTGTCCAGTACGAGGTAGCGATTGCGATCCGCCAGCAGCTGCTGCATTACCGCGTCCATGCGCACGCTGGAAAGATACTCGTTGGCGGTATCGGTGACCTTGCCAGCCGACAGGGCGTAGAGACCTTTGACGTTGGTGCCAAGTACGAGGTCCTCGACGTCGATCCGCTCGTCCGCCAGCGCATCGAGGAGGCCCGGATAGCGCTCGAGATTGAGCAATCGGCTGGTGTTGGGCTTGGCGATGTCGCCATCCACCAGTAGTACGGACGAATCGCGTTCGAGCGCCAGCGAGAGCGCAAGATTGATCGCGGTGAAAGTTTTTCCTTCACCCGGCAACGCGCTTGTGACCATGATCACGCGCGCCGCCGTACCCGCTGTCATGCTGCCGCTCGCCGCCAGCGAGACGACTTGGCGCTTGATGTGGCGAAAGTCCGAAACCTGCTGATGTTGCTTGTCCTCGGGTGCCAGCACACCGGAGGCTAGCAACCCGTCACTATCGATGTCGATCGACTGCCGCGGTGTCCGGCGTGGCGCGGATGTCGGGCCAGACAACGCGGCTGGCTCGGTCGGCCGCGCCTGCTTCGCCTGCGCAGCGACACCGGCGGCCTCGTTCTCGGCGCGCATTTTCTGTAGGGCTTTTTCGATGAGGCTCATGGTTCAACTACCTCAACTCAGAATCCGCTGCACGAGCCCTGCGCCCGTACCACCGATCAGAGTCACTAACAAACAAACAACGGCCAGTGCAGCGACTGCGATCGCGAGTTTTCGACGGTCCGAGGCCTCAGCCGTCGTCGTGGATTTCGGAGCATAGGAGCCGACCGCCGCAATGACGGGTAACCCGGTGGCATTCTCGAGCGACACCGCATTGGCGAACGTGGGAGCCATCTGGCTCGCGACAAACGCCGTGCCAAGGCCGCCCAGCAAGCCTGCAAGCAGTCCAGCCAGCGTCAGCAGAAACCGATTGGGTGCGACCGGATTGACATCCGCCGACGGCGGATCGATCACCTCGAATCGCACCACACCGGTCTGTTCCGCGTCCTCCGACACCTTGGCTTTCTCGAGTCGCTCGACCAATGCTTGGTATTGCGCCTTCGTCACGCCGTAATCGCGGTTCAACCGTGAAAGTTCCTGCTCCACCTCCGGTGCGGTGTCGACAATCTTGCGCAGACTCGCCACTTCAGCAGTGTGCTGATTGACGGCGCCACGTAGCGAGGCGATATCCACATCGGCCTGGTTGAGCTGCAACTGAATGTTCTGGTACACGGGGTTGCTGCTGAGCGACCGGATGGCGCCGCTGCCCGAGCCGCCGCTACGAATATCCGCCAACTCTTTCGCCTCACGCGCTTTCAGTGCCTTGAGCGTGTCGCGCAAGGAGATGACTTCCGGGTGCTTGTCGGTGTATTTCAACAACAGGTCTTCAAGCTTCGCTTCGGTTTCTTGCACGCGTAACGACAGGTCGGTCGGGCCAACACCGTTCAGGCCGCCCGCTCCAGCCGATGTGCCAGGCGTGTAGGGCCGCGAGCTGCGCAATTGCCGCGCCAACTCGGCGCGGCGATTGATCGCCAGAGTCAGCTCCGATTGCGCACGCTGCAGCGCCTCCATTTCAGTCGCCTGCCGCGAGAAGAAATCGCCCTTCTCGCCAGGAATCAAACCAACATTGCGCTTCTTGAAATCCGCCAGCCGGCCTTCGGATTCCGACAGTCGCTGCTCGTAGTCACGAATCTGTTCGCGCAGAAAGCGCTGTGCGGTGTCGGAATCGGTGCGCTTGCCGCCGATCGTGTCGTCGACGAACGACGCGACGAGATTGCGCACCACTGCGAGACTTTTCTCGCGCACCGGATGTCGATAGGAAATGGTGTACAGGCTATCGGTAGCGTTCGCGCCGCCGGTGCTGTTAGCATCGCGCTGCTGCAACTTGATCATTACCTGGTCACGCAAGCTCTGCACGAGCTTGTCCATGTCAGCTGCATTACCGACCGAGACATCCAGATCGGTTGCGCGTGCCACCTTTTCGAGATTCGGTCGGCTCAACAGCGCCTGCCGCACCAGATTTAGTTGTGAGTCGACATCCTGCTCGACCGCTATACCCTGCAGCACGGGCTTGAGCGCCGTGCGCGTGTCAACATAAATCCGTGCACTCGATTCGTAGACGTTTGGCAGAAACATGACGACGAGCCAAGCAACTATGCTGATGCCCCAGGCAACGGCGACGGCGAGCCAGCGCCAGCGCCACAACGCGCGCAGCTGCACTAACAGATTACCGATTAACTCATGCATGACTCAGTCTCACTTGCTCAGATCCTTAAGCAGTCGCTCCGCGTCGCCCCGCTGCTCGAACGCAGACTTGGAGGCCAGCGCTCGCTGCACGACTTCTTTCGCCTTGGCAGCATCGCCCTCTTTGGCGAGCACACGGGCGTAATGGTATTGAATTGCCGGATCGCCTGCAGCACCAGTTGCGGCTTTTGCCAGCATTGGCAGGGCAGCGCTTGTCTTATCACGGTTGAACAATATCCAGCCGAGTGTATCGAGCACCGCGCTCGACTCAGGCGCGATGGCCAATGCGCGCCGGCCCAGTTCCTCAGCGCGACCCGGATTGGTCGATGAATACAGCCAGGCAAGGTTGTTGAGCGCTAACACATTGGTGCCCGAGCGCCCCAGCAAATCCTCGTACTCGGCAATCGCCCGCGCACGGTTGTTCGTCCGCATGTAGGCCTCCGCCAGCAATGCACGCACCGCTAGATCGTTGGGCGTGCGTGCCAGCCAACTTGCAAGTGGCTCCTCAGGCTGCGCGAGGCGCGCTTGGCTACGGGCCCGATACTGCCCGACCGCGAGCGCGCTGGACGGGGCGAGTGCAAATGCTGCCGCGAAAACCTTGTTCGCCTCGACCGGCCGTTTGGCGGCGAGCAGCGTCTCGCCATACATCTGCTGAGCTTCGGCACTCCTCGGGAAGCGGCGCGCAAAGTCCGCCGATCGACGCACCGCATCTTCTGGCTTGTCATCGGCGATATCGAGCGAGGCCAGCGACCCGACCGCCGCGACCCAATCGGGCTTGGCGGCCACCGCACGGACCAATGAGTCGCGCGCCGCCTTCTTTTGGCCCGACGCGAATTGAGCGCGCGACAAATTGAACCAGTTCTCGGCCGAGGGCCTTTGCTCGGTCGCAAGCGTCAAGCGAGGCAGCGCTGCCTCCGGCTTGCCAAAGTTCATCAGCAACACACCCGCCGCCGCCGCCGCGGCACCGTCGGTCGGCGCTGCCCGCAGCAAATCATCGATCACCTTGTTAGCCTCGGTCGGGTTGTCGAGGCGCAGGTACTGGGCGGCCCGGAGCAACTGCGGCGCAAGTGCCGCCGGATCGATTCGTCGAGCCTCATCCAGCACTGCAATCGCGCGTTCCTCGTCGCCGCGTGCCGCGGCAATCTGAGCAAGCGCCACGCGAAAGTCGATATTGCGAGCATCGCGCTTGATCGCCTCGTTGAGCGCGGTTTCGGCGCGAGTCCAATCTTTGTCGGCGGCCGCCACTTGAGCTACGCGCAGCAGCAATGCAGGTTTGTCCGCAGCCACCTCGTACAGTCTGTCGGCAACTTTCCGGGCCAGATCCAGACGACCGGCAGCCATGAGCACTTCGATTGCGCCGCCAAGCGCCTGCGGATCGACTGGGTCGCGGCCGACGAGCCCCGCGATCTCCTTATCTACCGCCCCACGGTTGCCCTCTGATATCAGCGCCAACAAACGTAGCCGATCCTGCTGCGTGGCCAGCACGTCGTCGGGTAACTCGTCGAGAAGCGCTAGCGCACCCTCGGCATTGCGCTGCGACAAACGCGCAGCGGCGAGTTGCAGTTTGGCGGCCTGGTTGGTCGGATCGTTCGCGATTGCGCGCTCCAATGACGCTATCGCTTCTTTCGGCCGCCCCATCTGCAAGCGGGCCGCACCACCGAGTGACACGAGATCGGGATCGAGCGGATGGTCGGCGCTCACCGCATCGATCAACTCGAGCGCGCGGTCGGGTCTACCTTGCTCAAGCCGCACTCGTGCTAACAACTTTACCGCATCGAGATTCCTGGCGTTGCGCGCAACCAGGCGCTCGAGCGTGGTGACAGCCTGCTCGCGACTGCCGTCGGCGAATTGCGCCTGCGCAAGCAGCAGCGCGATTGATTCATTGTCGGGAGCTCCCTGCGCGAGTCGTTGCAACTCCTCGATACCATCGTGGAAGCGGCGCTCGAGCAGCGCGATGCGGGCCGCGAGCAGACGCGTCGCTGCGATTCCCGGAACAGCCTTGTTGAGTTCTTCGTACACAGCCTTCGCGCCATCGATGTCGTTGCGACGCAGATGCGCCTCGGCCTGTTGGTACTTGGCCGACCAGCGGCGCGATGGCGGCCAACTCGGCGGCGCATTGGCAACGGCCTTCGCGAAGCTCGCCGCCGCATTGGCGAATTCCCCCTTGCGCCCGTAGATTTTGCCGCGTGCAACCAGCGCATCCGGATCGTCAGGCTGCCGCGCCAGAAAATCGGTGAGCGTGCGGGTCGCAGCCGCAACGTCGTCTTCGGCAAGCTGTACGTCCGCAATCCCCACGGCTGCTGCCGACAGATCCGGTGCAGCGGCGAGTGCGTGGCGATAACTATCGATCGCCGCTGCGCGTTGCCCGATACCGCGCTGCGCGTGGCCGCGCAGAACCATTGCCTGCGCC
>JAGRJB010000292.1 GCA_020442965.1 Pseudomonadales bacterium | reverse complement strand
GAATACCAATGCCAGCGCAACTACACTGTGTTACTGACGGACGGTGACCCATCAGCTGACAACTCGGCCGATGACAAGATTCAGACGCTGCCGGGCTACGCCGCAGCAGTCGGCGCGAGTTGCAGTGGCGATGGTCCGGGACGTTGCCTCGATGAGATGGCGAAGTATCTCAACCGCGCCGATCTCACTGCGTTGCCGGGACAGCAGACCAGTCAGGTTTTCACCATCGGGTTCGGGCCGGACGTCGCCGACTCGGCACGGCTCGTAGCCGTGGCGTCGGCTGGTGGCGGACGCGCGTATAGCGCCGATAACATCGATAATCTTACGACCTCGCTGCAGGACATCGTCTCGACAGTGCTGGAGACGAGTTCCACGTTCACGACGCCTGCGGTTGGCATCAACGCGTTCAACAGAACACAGACCGTGAACGATCTGTACGTTTCGGTGTTCAGCCCACGCGAGACTATTCGCTGGCCTGGTAATCTCAAGAAATATGCGCTACGCAATGGCCAGATCGTCGATGCACTCGGCAATAGTGCGGTCGATCCCAGCACGGGCTTCTTTCGTCGTGGCACGCAGAGCTTCTGGTCGGCCACGCCAGATGAGGATCGGGTCACCGATGGCGGCGCAGCGTCGCAACTGCCGGATCCGGCCACTCGCAATGTCTACACCTACCTACCTGCGTCGGGCAATCGTAACCTTACGGCGCCCGTCAATGCGATTAGTGCCAGCAATACTGCGTTGACCGATGCGCTGTTAGGCACGGGGGGGCCTGGCCCCACGCGTGAGCAGGTAATCGACTGGGCGCGTGGCGTCGACATTCAGGATGTCGACGCGAATGGCAATATCACGGAAGCCGCCAAACGTATGGGCGATCCGCTGCATGCTCGCCCCGCACTCGTTTCCTTTGGTGGTGCGCTCGATACCCCGGATCCGCGCGATGTCGTCGTGCTGGTGCCGACGAACGATGGCGTGCTGCACGCGTTCGATGCACGTTCAGGCGCGGAGCTCTGGTCGTTCGTGCCGCCAGAATTGTTATCTCGCCTGCGACAATTGGTCGAAGATCGTCCGCAGAACCCGCGCAGCTACGGGCTCGATGGCGACGTGCGCGTGCTCAAGTTCGACCGCAACCAAAACGGCGTGGTCGAACCTGGCGACGGCGATCGCGTCTGGGCCTACTTCGGCATGCGACGCGGTGGGCGCAACTACTACGCGCTCGATATCACCGACCGAACACGGCCGCAGTTGAAATGGATACTGGGGCCCACCGAATTGCCCGACATCGGCGAGACCTGGTCGACGCCCGCGATCGCCCGCGTGCGCGTCGGCGGCGCCTCGCAGAATGGCGAGCACCTGGTGCTGATCTTTGGCGGCGGCTACGACGGCGGTCAGGAAAACTATAGCTATCGCCAGGACACTGTGGGCAACGGCATTTACATGGTCGATGCGGCCAGTGGGGCACTGCTGTGGTCCGCTGGCGGTCCAGGTGGCAGTGGTACCGCCGATCTCGCACTCTCGGCGATGACCCAATCCATCCCGAGCCGCATCGTTGCACTCGACAACGACGGCGACGGCTTTGCTGATCGAATGTATGCGGCGGATCTGGGCGGTCGCGTGTGGCGCTTCGATATCTTCAACGGCCAAGGTCGCGGCTCGTTGGTGACGGGCGGAGTATTTGCATCGTTAGGCGGTGCCGAGAACGCGTCACCGGCCAACAACCGGCGTTTCTACTATGCCCCTGACGTTGCACTCATTCAGCGCCGTGGTGCGGAGCCCTACTACAATTTGGCAATCGGCAGCGGCTACCGCGGCCACCCGCTCGATGCAACCACCCAAGATCAGTTCTACTCGCTGCGCGACAAGAACCCATTCGGCAAACTCTCGCAAAGTCAGTACGATTCCGCCACACCATTGCTCGACAGTGATCTGATCGATATCACTAACGACCCTGCCAATGCGGCGGTGCCCACAATCGCCAGCGGCTGGCGGCTCGAACTGCGGCTGAACGGTGGCTGGAGCGGTGAGAAGGTGCTGGCCGAATCGTTGACCGTGGGCGGCATCATCCTTTTTCCCACCTACCAGCCGCAACCGGCGTCAACACTCGATCCCTGCGCGCCTGCCAACGGCCGCAATCGCGTTTATGCGTTGACGGTCGATACCGGGCGGCCCGCGATCGACTTCGATGAGACCGGAGCTGACTCGACCCCCGACAACGCCGATCTGTTCACCAACATCGCGCAGACCGGTATCGCTGGCGAAATCAGTTTCGCGTTCGACGCGGTCCCGCCGAACGACGACAACCAGAACGAACTGGAACAAAATGGCAACAACGCCCGCGCTGTCGATGCGCTGGGGCGCCGGGCGATGTGCATCGTTGGCGTAGAGCTGCTGCAACGTTGCGTGGTGCCGGGCAGTGTCATGCGCACATTCTGGCAGCGCGCTGCGCCCAACTGATGCGGCAGCAGTACTACACGCGCGGTGTCACCTTGATCGAGCTGATGATCGCGCTGGTCGTTGTTGCGATTCTGGCCGCGATCGCCGTGCCCAGCTATCGGTCGTACATCCTGCGCGCGCAACGCACCGAAGCACGCACTGCGCTTTTGCGGGTACAGGCCGCGCAGGAGCGGTTTCTGCTGCAACAGAACCGCTACGCGACCGATGCGGAACTCGAAGCCGCGCCGCCGGCCGGACTCGGGCAGCCGCGCACGACCGAGGGCAACAAGTATGGTATCGCCATCGTGAACGCAGCCACGCCAACCGAGTACAACGTAACGGCCACCGCGCTCGCGAGCGGTGGCCAGCAGGACGACTCTAAGTGCGTGCTGCTGCGTATCGATCACAACGGTGTCAAGTACGCCGCCGATTCCGGCGGAACGGATACGACGCGCGACTGTTGGCGCTAACCCGGTGCAGGCCAGGCACTGACACTAACGCAAGGTACGCGGCAAACTGAATACGACGCGCTCCTCGCGGCCTGCCAGGTTCTGCGGCGGCTCGGCGCCCCACTCGCACAACTTCTCGACCACACCTTGCACTAACGACTCTGGCGCCGACGCGCCAGCGGTCAGACCGATGACGTTCTTGTTGTCTAACCAGTCGCGTTGCAACTGCGTCGCGTCATCGATTAGATAGCCCGGCACGGCCAATCGCTCCGCGAGCTCGCGCAATCGATTTGAATTGGAACTCGTCTTCGAGCCAATGACCAACAGCAGATCGCATTGCCTGAGCAACGCCTTGACGGCATCCTGGCGATTCTGTGTCGCATAGCAGATGTCCTCGCGTCGCGGACTCGCCAGCCGGGGAAATCGTTTGCGCAACACGTCGACAATCATGGCCGTGTCATCGACCGACAACGTGGTTTGCGTGACGAATGCGAGACTATCGGGATCGCGTACTGCGAGTTGTTCGGCGCCAGCCACGTCCTCCACCAGATACATGCGGCCGCCATGAGTATCGTCGAAACGACCCATGGTGCCCTCAACCTCTGGATGATCGCGATGGCCGATCAACACGACCTCGCGCCCATCGCGTCCGTAGCGAGAAACCTCCATGTGCACTTTGGTCACCAGCGGACATGTGGCGTCGAATACGTTGAGACCGCGGCGAACGCCTTCCTGTTCAACCGCATTCGAGACGCCGTGAGCCGAATAGACGACGGTCGCGCCATCCGGGACTTGATCGAGTTCGTCGACGAATATGGCGCCCAGTTGCCGCAGCCGGCTGACGACATGCACGTTGTGAACGACTTCATGGCGCACGTAAATCGGTGCGCCGAACAGCTCGATGGCACGCTCGACAATCTCGATCGCACGATCGACACCAGCGCAAAAGCCGCGGGGATTGGCCAACAGTAGCTTCATGTCAGGCAGTCTACCGCCAGCGCTAGCCTGATACCGCTCGAGCACGCCGATGCTCCAAAAAAGCATCCAGCAGCACAAGCGCCGCACCGACATTGATGGCCATATCGGCGACGTTGAAGGCGGGGAAAAACGCCTGGTTGAACCAGTGCGCCAGCACAAAGTCGATCACGAAGCCGTGCTCGAGTCGATCGATCACGTTGCCGAGCGCCCCGCCCATGATGAACGCCAGGCCCACGCCCAGCATCTTGTGGCCCACGAATGGCAGACGCCGTAACCAGATGATGATCGCGATCGAAACGCCGCCGGCAAGGAACGTGAAGAACCAACGTTGCCAACCGCCTGCGGCCGCGAGAAAACTGAACGCTGCGCCTGGATTGTGCGCCCGAGTGATGTCGAGCACCGGCAGAACCGGCAAGCGCTCGCCTAAGAGAAAGCGCTGTTCGATCCAGAACTTCGTGAGCTGATCGAGCAAGATCACGAGCGCGGTGATCCATAGCCAGCGTAGGCCACTCGCGCGCCAGGTGACAGGTCGCATTGGCTCGCTCACTCGCATAGTCCCAGTTGCGTCATGCGTAGTGCCGTTTCTCGCCGGCGGTCTCGATATTTGCGACGCATCGTCCACAAAGCTCTGGATGCCGCGGATCGTGGCCAACATCGTCACGGTGATGCCAGCAACGTATGCACTTGGACTTGTCTGTCGCGGTGACGTGCAGCCAGATACCGCTCTGCGCACCCGCCTTGGCCGCCGCGGCCGTGGCGAGCGTCGATCCGAGCGGCTGTTCGTCGACGACGTGCACGCGAGCCGCCGAGGTGATGAGCAGGAATCGCAGCTCATTGCCCAGCGTCGAGAGCTTGACGATTTCACGGGCGGTGCAATAAATGTCCACTTCCGCGTCGAGCGGTGCGCCGATGGTGCCCGCTACGCGCAGCCCTTCGAGCTCGCGCGCGACGTCCGCTTTCAAGGCGATGAACAATTCCCAGTCGAGGTCGGCCGCAGGCATCTCGGGCAGCACATGCCAGGTCTCGAGAAACACCGATTGGCCGCGCTTGCCAGGCAGCGACCGCCAGATCTCCTCGGACGTGAACGACAAGATCGGCGCCAGCCAGCGCACCATGGATTCGGCGATGTGATACATCGCGGTCTGCGCCGAGCGCCGCGCGATGCTGTTAGTCGGCGTCGTGTAGAGGCGATCCTTGATGATATCGAGATAGAAGCCACCGAGATCGACGACACAGAAGTTATGAATCTTCTGATAGATCACGTGGAACTCGTAGGTACGATAGGCCGCCAGAATCTCGTCCTGCAGCTTGCGCGTACGCTCAATCGCCCACGCGTCGAGCGCGACCAATTGCGCAGCGGGTACCCGCGCGCCGGCCGGATCGAAGTTATGCAAATTTCCTAACAGGAAGCGCACCGTGTTGCGCATCCGCCGATAGGAATCCGACATGCGTTTGAGGATCTCGTCGGAGACGCTCATCTCATTGGCATAGTCGGTTGCCGCCACCCATAGCCGGAGCACATCCGCGCCCAGGCTAGAGAGGATCTTCTGCGGCGCAATGACATTGCCGAGCGACTTGGACATCTT
>JAGRJB010000291.1 GCA_020442965.1 Pseudomonadales bacterium | reverse complement strand
TAACAGAAATTACTTCTGCCTCGAAGAAGAGCTTCGAGGATGCTCTTGAAGCTGGCCTCAAGCGCGCCACCAAGACGCTGAAGAATGTCACGGCCGCCTGGATCGCCTCGCAGGAAGTGATTCTGAAAGACAACAAGATCGTTGAGTACCGCGTGCGGATGAAGGTCACGTTTATTCTCGCGAAGTAAAGCCACCCGAACGGGGTGCGATTGTCGCTGCACGCGGTGCGCCCCATCGGGTCGTATCGTGTGGCGGCGATGGTTGATCGGTGCCACTTGCTGGCCAGCTACGGGCCAGCTACCGGAGAGATGCATGCCGAGACAACAATCAGCGAATACTAGGGTGACTGCGATCCTGAGCGCCTGCCTGTTGTCGTGGGCCGCAACCGTCGGTTGCGCACAGACCGCTCCATCAGGACCGAACGGGGCGCCAGCTGCTGAAGCGGCGTCCACGTTCGGTGAGTCCGCGCCTCTGATTTCCGCGACCGACTTGTTGGAGCGGCAGCACGACAGCCAACGACCGACGGTCGTGTTGGATGTGCGTACGCCGGAGGAGTTTGCCGCAGGTCATGTGCCAGGTGCGATCAACATCCCGCATGATCAACTGGCCACGCGAGTCGCGGAACTTGCCGATGCTCGGGACAAAGAGATCGTCGCCTATTGTCGCAGCGGCCGGCGTGCCGCGCTTGCGCTCACCACACTACACGAGGCGGGATTCGCTCAACTGTCGCACCTGGACGGCGATTTCCTCGCCTGGCAAGCTGCCAACCGACCAATCGAAGTGCCGCCGGCGAGCCGGCCGGCCGAGCCCGCTGGACAACACTAGTTTCGCCCGGCTATTCGCTCGCCAGCTGAAAGCGCGTGCCCCGGAATGACAGCACTGCGCCGGTCGGCGTGATCGATTCCACGCGCACGCCGTCCGGCAGGGCTTCGCCTTCACGGAGCTTGCGCATATTGATGAACACGAAGCGCTCGGCCGGATTGCTGGCATATACGTGCAAGTCGAGGCGTAGATCCGGAATGCTCGCTTGACCGCTGGTGACGACCTCGTCGCGCGTTGGGATGCCGCCTGCTGAACGATTGTTGCGCGCGGCGACAGCCGGTGATACTGCCGGGGCGTAGTCGGCCGGGTTGTAGTCAGGCGGGATGGATTGCTCGCCAGCCGACAACACCGGGTCTTCGACGAGCGGCGGAGCGCCGCTTGGCGCCACGATACCGCCAGGATCGGGCAATTGTGGCACCTGGTTGTTAGCGATCACACCCGGGCCAACGGTGACATTGGGGGCGACGACACCGCTGGGCACCGTCACGGTGACCGTCGCTGCGCTGTTCTGATTGCCGGACGCGCCGCCCAGCGCAACGGTTTGGTCAGGTCCGATAGCTGCGGGCTGCACGCTGACCGGATCGGCAACCGCTGGTGGCGCGGTGCGCGCGAACGCATCGCGTTCCTTGACGCCGGTGCGCCAAAGCAGTGCGACGAGCGCGAGTAGCGTCATGCCGAGCAGCGCGCCGAACCCCACGGCCCAGATCGGAAAGCGCGCGCGCGCGGGCGCCACTTTGACCTCGAACATGCCGGGCGCGCTTTGGCGCTGCCGATCGTTCTCGGACTTCTTCAATGCATCCAGAATGATAGACATGAGCGAGTTTCCCTAACCGCCCTTTTCCGGACCGCGACGCAAAAATGGGGTGTTAGGCTCGGCGAGCGCCGCATCGAGCGCGATCTGAGTCTGGATGCCGGCGATACCGTCCACGTCGAGTCGCACCCGGCGCTGGAAGTCCTGCACTAGCGACACCAAGGAAGAATCGTAGCGATCACTAGGCTCGTCGTCCACCGCCAGTCCGTTGACCCGTTGCAGGCTGCGACGCAACCAGCGCACCGACGGTGTGCGCATGCCGAAAGAAAGCGGCTTGGCAGCGCCTGCGGCGGGCTTCCAGAGCAGTACGTAATCGCCAAACCAGTTGCGCGACAAATCGCCGATGCCGATCTCGCGCTGCGCGCCGCCCAGGTCGACACGCGCGTGCTCATCGTCGAGTCCCGTCAGTACGAGCTGGTGCGGGCGACCCTCCGTATCGCTGACGTTTAGGATCGCTGGCCGATTGAACAGTCGCAACTGCGCCAACGAGCCTCGCTGCACCAGGCACTCGAGTCCCGCGCGCATGGCTTGCGAACAAGGATCGGTGCGACTGGCCACATAACGCACGCCCCACAGCGAGAACAACTTGTTATAGGCGTTGTCAGGGTCCGTTTCATTGTCGAATCGCGCTAACAAGTCTGCTAAAGCGGGAGTCTTGGCCGGGGCGACCGGCGCCGCGTTGGTCGCGCCGGCAGGAGCGGTGGCCGCCAACTTCGCGGCGGCGGCGTCCTTGGTCGGCGTTGCGACTTCAGTGGGCGCGTTTGCGTCACGGCCGTTCCACCACATCACCGCACCGACGCTCGCGACGGTGAGTAACACGAGTCCGGCGGCCACCGATGTCCAGGGAACCCAGCTCGGTTGCAGGCGTTTGCCGAAGACCTCACCGGCGGCGGCCCGCACGATGCGGCTACTGACCTGATGAATATCCTGGGTATAGGCGCCGAGCAGCGCGCGATCGCAGATCACATTGATGAGGCGCGGGACCCCGTTTGACCAGCGGTGCACCTCGGTGAGTGCGCTATTGGAAAATGCCTCGCTGGTGGCGCCCGCGACGCGCAATCGGTGGCGCACGTACGCCCGCGTTTCATCGGCGGACAATGGGGCGAGATGGTAGCGGCCGGTAATGCGTTGTGCCAGCTGGCGCAGCTCGACTCGGCCTAACAACTCGCGCAGCTCGGGCTGGCCGATCAG
>JAGRJB010000290.1 GCA_020442965.1 Pseudomonadales bacterium | reverse complement strand
ATCGGTCCCGGCGACGAGGTGATCACCACGCCGATAAGCTGGTGCGCCACCGCCAATGTCATCCTGCGCCTCGGCGCCAAACCGGTGTTCGTCGACGTCGATCTCGACTCGCGCAACCTGTTGCTCGAGCAGGTCGAGGCGAAGATCAGTGCGCGTACCCGCGCGATCTTGCCGGTGCATTTCTCCGGACTGCCGATCGCCATGGATCAGCTCTACGCGTTGGCGCAAAAGCACGGCGTGCGAGTCATCGAAGACGCGGCGCATGCGATCGGCTCGGCTTGGCACGATAAGCGCATCGGCAGCTTCGGCGATCTCGTCTGCTTCAGCTTTCATCCTAACAAGAACATGACGACCGGTGAAGGCGGTGCGATCGTCGCAACTGCGCCGGACGAGATTCGCACGATCGAAGCATATCGCTTCAATGGCGTGGTGAAGCCAGCGCCGGGTGAGCTCGACGTGCTGTTCCCCGGCATCAAAGCCAACATGTCCGATATCCAGGCAAGCATCGGTCTCGGGCAGCTCGCTCGGCTCGATGAATTCAACGCGCGACGCCGCGAACTGGCGGCGCGCTACTACCAACTCTGGCAACACTCCTGTCCGCTGCGGCTGCCTGCTCGTGGCGATACTGGCCATAGTTGGCACATGTTTGCGCCGCTGCTGCCACGCGAAACAGCTGGCATGACGCGTCTGGAATTCATTCGACAAATGGATGCACGCGGCATCTCGGTCGGCATTCACTATCCTGCGATCCACTTGTTGACGGCGTATCGGCAGCTTGGCTGGCGCGATGGGCAGTTCCCCAACGCCGAGCGTATTGGGCGCGAAACGCTGACGCTGCCGTTGTTCCCGGCGATGCGCGACGAAGACGTCGACCGCGTCGTCAACGCCACCAATGAGATTCTCGGGCGGTAGCCGGTGATTGCACCCGACATCTCCATCGTCATTCCAGTCTTCAACGAGGAGGCTGGGCTGCCGCTGCTGTTTGCGCGACTGTACCCGGCGCTCGATGCCCTGCAACGTAGCTACGAAGTGATCTTCGTTGACGACGGCAGTAGTGACCGCTCCGTCGAACTGCTGCGCGCAACCGTCGCACAGCATCCGGCCACCGCGCGCGCCGTCATCTTGGCGCACAACGTCGGGCAGCACCTGGCGATCCTCGCGGCGTTCGAGCGTACGCGCGGTCGTCATATCATCACGCTCGACGCCGACCTGCAAAATCCACCCGAGGAGATCGGCGCTGTCGTCGCGGCGCTCGAACAAGGCGCGGACTATGTCGGTACGATCCGACAGGTACGCGAAGACGTCTGGTGGCGCAGAGTCGCGTCTCGATGGCTCAATCGCTTGCGCGAGCGCACCACCAAGATCAGCATCACCGACCAGGGTTGCATGTTGCGCGGCTATGACCGTCGCATCGTCGAGGCCGTCAATCATTGCGGCGAGGTAACGCCCTTCGTCCCAGCGCTTGCGTACACGTTTGCGCGCCGCCCGGTCGAGATCCCGGTGAAGCACGAGGAACGCGCCGCAGGCGTATCAAAATACTCGATGTTCCAGTTGGTCCGCTTGAATTTCGACCTGATGACGGGCTACTCACTCATACCGCTACAGGCATTCTCGGTCTCAGGCATTGTCATTGCATTTCTGTCGTTGGCGTTCGTCGTTTATCTCGCGATTCGGCGCTTGGTAGTCGGGCCCGAGGCCGCGGGTCTGTTCACGCTGTTTGGCATCGCCTTCTTCTTGCTCGGCTGTGTCTTGTTTGGGCTCGGGATAGTGGGCGAGTACGTCGGACGGATTTTCGAACAGGTCCGCAGCCGCCCGCGCTACGTAGTCGCGGAATTCCTCGGCGACCAGCGCGTCGCACCTCGGCCCGAGAGCAACGCGAATGTCGCAGCTTCGCAGACCCGCGCTGCGCCATGAGACCAACCGCCGTGGTCTTCGCTTACAGTGAGGTCGGGGTTCGCTGTCTCGAGGTGTTGTTGCGAGCGCAGGTCGAGATTTTGCTGATCGTCACGCACGACGACGATCCGAACGAAACGCGTTGGTTCGCCAGCGTTGCCGAGCTCGCCCAGCAATACCGGCTACCCTGGATAGCCCCGCAGTCAGCGGACGAACCACAGCTGATCGAACGTGTGGCTGCGCTCGCACCTGACTTCATCTTCTCTTTCTACTACCGATTCATGCTAAGCGACCAGATCCTGCATAGCGCGAAGCGTGCTGCACTCAACATGCACGGCTCGCTGTTGCCGCGATTTCGCGGCCGCGCGCCGGTCAACTGGGCCGTTTTGCGCGGCGCGACCGAAACCGGCGCCACTTTGCACCATATGGTCGCGCGCGCCGACGCGGGCGACATCGTCGACCAGCAAGCCGTGGCCATTGGTGAGGACGATGACGCGCTGACGGTGTTCCGGGGGGTATGTGCAGCGGCAGTGACCGTCCTTGCGCGCAGCCTCCCGAAGTTGCTTGCCGGTACAGCGCCGGCGACGCCGCAGCAAATCCTCCCGGGAGAATACTTCGGACGCCGGCGCCCCGAGGACGGTCGTATCGATTGGTCGCGGCCGGCGCGCGAGATTCATAATCTTGTGCGCGCCGTCGCTCCGCCTTATCCGGGTGCATTCGCGGATATTCTCGGCGAGCGCTGGGTTGTTACGCGTACCAAAGTACTGGCGAACGAGCCAGACAACTCATGCGTCGTGCAGTCGCCCGGCGCTGCGCGCCGCCCACGCCTGATCGGTTCGCAAGCACGATGCATTGTCGAATGCAGCGACGGCAGCCGCTTGCTATTGGTGGCGGCACAGGGCCCCGAAGGCGCCGTCGATCTCGCGGCCGTGGCAGCGCGGCTCGAGGATTCGCCGTTAGAGCTGGGCTGAGCGGCGCATGGCGACGCTGGCGCTGAAAGTCGATGTCGATACCTGGCGCGGCACTCGTGACGGCGTACCCAAGCTCGCCGAGCTGCTCGAGCGACTGCAGGTTCCGGCGACTTTTCTCTTCAGCGTCGGCCCGGATCACACCGGCCGCGCGCTGCGCCGCGTATTTCGGCGCGGTTTCCTCGGCAAAGTACGCCGCACATCCGTCGTGTCCAACTATGGACTGACTACTCTGCTGTACGGCACATTGCTTCCGGGCCCGCGCATCGGCGAACGCTGCCGCGATGAAATGCGGATGGTCAGACAACGCGGCTTCGAAGTGGGAGTACACACTCACGACCACGTGAAATGGCAAGACAAGGTGAGCAGCGCTTCGATTGGCTGGACGCGACGAGAACTCGAGCTGGCGCGCGACGAGTTCCAGCGGATATTCGGTGTGGCACCGCGTGTCCATGGCGCCGCCGGCTGGCAGCTCAATGCACATGTACCAGGACTCGAAGCGGCGCTCGGCTTCGAGTATGCCTCTGATACCCGCGGTTACTCGCCTTTTCGACCGGCGAGCGGCGGCGTACCGCAGCTACCAACCACCCTGCCGACGCTGGACGAGCTCATTGGCCGTGACGATTTGACGAGCGACGACCCAGTCGAAACACTGCTAGGCATGACGCTGAATGCCCCGCGGCACGGACATGTTTTCACGCTACACGCCGAGATCGAAGGTGGCGCCTATGCACCCCATTTTGCGCGACTGCTGCTGGGGTGGCGCGCACAAGGCTATGAGTTCGCGACCTTGGGCGAGGTGTACGAGTCGCTCGATTACGGTTCGTTGCCGACCTGCGAAATCGTCCCCGGCACGGTCAGTGGTCGGTCGGGGCAACTCGCGCTACAGGCTCAGAACTGATGCCACGACTCCTCTACACGTATCTGCTGCGCCACCTATCCATGACGTGGCTGGCTGTCGTCGGTGTACTGTTGACGGTACTCACGCTCGGCCAGGTTCCACAAGTACTGGTGCGAGCGGCCGCGAACGAGATCAGCGCCGACATGATCGGCCGCGTAATCTGGTGGATGACTCTCGCCAACGCGCCGGTGATACTGCCATTTGGAACGCTGCTGGCGGTCGTACTGACCATGGGCCGCTTTGGCAACGACAGCGAACTGACCGCGATGCGCGCGGTGGGCATGTCACCCGCCAAGCTGCTCGTACCCGTGGTGCTGCTCGCCGCGCCGATCACAGCGATGCAAGGCGCGATCGCCCTGCACTACGCGCCGACCGCCCTATGCAGTGCCATCAAGATTCGCGCCCAAGCAGTACGCACGCTGGCGTTGGCGCCGGTGCGTGCCGGCAAGTTCCAACCGTTCGGACGCGACGGCACTTTGTTAGTCGATGATGTGACCGAGGATGGCGAGCTACGCAATATATTCGCCACGGTTGGCGAAAAGGGTGTGGCGCAAGTCATGACGGCTGCACGCGGACGCATCGAAGCGGATCTTGCTAACGATCGATTGCAGTTGCGACTGTTCGACGGGCGCCGCTACGAGGGCATCCCCGGCCAGGGGAAGTTCCGGATCATCAGCTTTGGCGAATACGCCGGCTGGTTCGCGTTGCCGTCCACCGTCAGCGAATGCAAGCGTGCCGATACGCTGAACACCACTCAGCTGCTGGGGTCCACTGCGCCCAAAGACCGTGCTGAACTCCACGCACGTTTCGGCTTTATCGCGATGATGATCGTGCTGTCACTGATGGCGGCACCGCTAGCGGTCATCCGACCTCGCGAGGGGCGCTACGCGCGGCTGCCGGGCGCCGTTGCATTGTCGCTCGTCTATCTGATGGCTACCATCGGACTAACCACCTGGTCGGCTCGCCGACCGGACATCGGGCCAGCCGCCTACTGGACGCTGCACGCCGTGATGCTCGTGACAGCGGTCCTGATGATTGTTCGCCAGCAGCGTGGATCACTGCGCTTTTCGTCGCCGTAAGAACCCGTATTCGGTCGGCCGGCAGTCACGCGCTGCAGCGCGGCCAGCAAACCTCCACCTGGTGGCGTGCGCCGTCGTCGATCAGCTGGAATTGCAACTCGGGCTGTGGAGCGCCGTCGAGCGTCAAGGTCGCAACAGCGTAATCGGTCTGGGTAACCTCGATGACATACGAACTGTCGCCGGCGCGATATTCGATCCGAAACCGCGGCCAGTGTCGCGGGATTCGCGGCTCGAGCTCGATGGTGTCGTTACGACGCCGCAACCCGAGTAACGACTCGGTCAGCAGCTGGTACATCCAGCCCGCCGATCCTGTGTACCAGGTCCAGCCGCCGCGCCCGACATGCGGAGGCAGCGCGTAGACGTCGGCCGCCATGACGTACGGCTCCACCTTGTAGCGCACAACGCCTGCGGCATCGGCGCCATGGCGAATCGGATTGATCATATGCGCCAGCTCCCACGCTCGGTCTCGGTCGCCGAGCTCGGCAAAGGCCATCGCCGCCCACACGGCCGCGTGAGTGTACTGGCCGCCGTTTTCCCGCACGCCCGGGACGTAGCCGCGAATGTAACCTGGATCCTTGGGCGTCTGGTCGAACGCTGGCGTCAACAGCTGAATGAGTCCGGCATCGCGACGTACCAGGTGCCTGTCGAGCGCTTGCATCGCTTGCTGCGCCCGCTCCGAGTCGGCGGCGCCGGACAGCACCGCCCAGCTCTGCGAGATCGAGTCGATCTGGCACTCATCGCTGCGTTTCGATCCGAGCGGTGTCCCGTCGTCAAACCACGCGCGCCGATACCACTCGCCATCCCACGCGTGTTTCGCAAGATTCTCGCGCAGCTGCTGTGATGCGGCCGTGCACCACGCAGCGAGCGAGTCGTCATCCCGCGCGCGGGCTACCTCGCTGAAATGGGTGAGGACATGGAACAGAAAGAAGCCGAGCCACACGCTCTCGCCTACGCCACCGATGCCGACTCGATTCATGCCATCGTTCCAGTCACCGCTGCCCATCAAGGGCAAGCCGCGCGCGCCGTACAGTTCGACGCCGCGTCGCAGTGCCAGCTCGCAATGCTGATACAGCGTCGCCTGATGCGCCGAAGGCATCGGCAGATCGTAGTACGACTCCTCGTCGGCGTTCAGCGCACGGGCTTCAACGAATTGCACGCTCTCATCGAGCACATGGAGATCGCCGGTGGTCTCCAGATAGCGGGATACTGCCAGCGGCAGCCACAGGTAGTCATCCGAGCAGCGAGTGCGGACGCCGCGATCCTGCGGTGGATGCCACCAGTGCATTGCGTCGCCTTGCGGAAACTGGTGGGCGGCGGAACGCAGCAGATGCTCGCGAGTCAACGCAGGTGCCAAATGCACCATTGCCATGCCGTCCTGCAGTTGATCGCGAAAGCCGAACGCACCACCAGATTGATAGTAACCACTGCGAGCGAAGTAGCGGCTCGACAAGGTCTGATACGGCAACCATCCATTGACCAGCAAATCGACGCTTGCATCGGGTGTGGTAACTTGAACGGCACCGAGCGTCTCGGTCCAGAACCGGCGCACCTTGGCCAACGCCGCTGCGGCAGCCTCTGCCCCTTTGTGGCGCTCGGCAAGCGCCGCCGCCGCGCCACGATCGTTTGCGGCACCGAGTCGGAACGTGGTGGCGACACTCTCGCCATCCCGCAGCACGATCGGAATCTGCACGGCTGCGCACGGGTCCAACCCGACACCGACTGCTCCTGAGAGACTGGCGCGCTGCAATGCGGCTGGCGCGCCGAGGTGTCCGTTGCGGCCGAGGAACTCACTGCGATCCGCGGTAATGCTGCGGGTATGGGAATCGACGTCGAAGAATGCGACGCGACCGCCGAACTCGATGTTGTAAGGATTGTGAGCGAAGACCGTGCCGGCGTCCGTGCCGACTTCCGTGACCACGTGCATTTGCGACCGGCCCCGCACGTCGCCGAGCACCCACTCGACATAGCCGGTCGCCGACAGTCGCCGCGGGCGCCCAGACGTATTGCGAACGATCAAATGCGAGAACTTTACTGCGGCATCGAGCGCCACATAGATCCCTAATTCGGTGGCGATGCCATGTTCGACGTGCTCATACACGCTATAGCCGAAGCCGTGACGCGTCTGATACGACCCCTGGCCCCGACACGGCAGCGGCGTGGGCGACCAGACGCGACCGGTTTCCTCATCACGCAGATACAGTGCTTCGCCGCTCGCATCGGAGACTGGATCATTGTGCCAGGGCGTCAATCGGAACTCATGCGCGTTCTCGAACCAGGTATAGCTGGAGCCACTCTCGCTAACAACCACGCCGAACTCCGGATTGGCGATGACATTGGCCCAGGGTGCCGGGGTCGGCGCATCCGGGCGCGAGACGATCACGTACTCGCGGCCGTCGGCGGAGAAGCTGCCCGTGCCATTGTCGAACTGGTTCTGCGCCGCCGCCGCTGCGTTTGCCGGTAGTCCAAGCTCCGGTTCCGACGACCGCTGCGGGTGCGCGTCCGTGTCCACCACCGGATCGAAGGGCGTGGACCGATCTGGCAGCAGCAGCGGTACACTGCGCGGCGGTACGACGTGCCGACTTACTTGCGCTAACAAGGTTCCATCGGAGTCGCTGATCACGACTCGCGCCACGGTCTGCAGCAAGATACGGTCATCGTGCGATAATTGATGCGCAGGGCGGACAAAAATGCCGCCTCTTCGATTCAGCAACTGTGCTTCGGCGCCGGCCGTGATGAGCCCGAGTATCTGGTCTTGCAGCTCCTGGCGATAGCCGGCCTGCTCCTCGTTCCAAATCACGAGATCGACATCGAGGCCCTTCAGTCGCCAATAGGCATGCGCCTGAACGAGTTGCCTGACCAGTTCGATGCTGGCCGCAGCGGCGACTCTCAACAGCACGATCGGCAGGTCGCCGGATATCGAATGCCCCCAAAGCCCAGACTGGCCCCGCCGATTCTGTAGCAACACGTCCGGCGCGGCGCGCAGGAACGAACTCGCGTAGACGATTGGGGCAGCGAGCCGCTCGAACAGGCGCGCATCGGCTGGCGTCGCGTTGATCTGCCGGCGCACCACTTCGCTGTGGGTCCACGCGAGATCGAACACACGGTCGGCCAAATTTCGATCGCGATACTTGTCGATGAGCGCAACACACGCCTCGCGCTGCGTCGCCACCCCCGTGACCAAATCGATGACCGCAGTCTGTTCAGGCGCAAGCGTGACGCGGCAGCGAATGGCGACGATGGGGTCGAGCACGGAGCCAGCGGAGTCCGACAACTTCTCCGCGACGGTCAGCGCCCATGGCGCCCGCGTGGTATTCCCCCGCCCGAGAAAGCGACCGCGATCCGTTTCGTAGGATATCGTGTCGACGACAGCGTCATGGATCGCTACCAGGTGAAACATCCACGGCGTCACCTCCTCGTGCGATCGCGGGCGCCGCGTACACAGCAATGCCTGCTTGGCGCGCATGATTTCCGTTTGCACGAACAGGTTGCTGAACGCTGGATGCAATTCGTCGGAGATCGCCGGCGCAAGTACGACTTCCGCGTATGTTGTTATTTCAATGGTACGCGTGCGCGCGGAGCGATTGCCGATGTGCAGGCGCCGTAGCTCGATGTCGTCCTCGGCTGATACGGCGATTTCCAGATGCATATCATAGGAATTCCTGTGGCCACGGTATTCGGCCTTGGCATCCGAAAAGATCGCCTCGTAGTCATTGACGAGCGAGCAGGTCGGCTGATAGGCAGCCGACCAGAATTCGCCGCTCTCCACGTCGCGCAGATAGCAGAAGCTGCCCCATGGATCGCGCGTGATGTCTTCGCGCCAACGCGTGACCGCCATCTCGCGCAACCGGCTACTGCCACTGCCCG
>JAGRJB010000289.1 GCA_020442965.1 Pseudomonadales bacterium | reverse complement strand
CGGTGTCTGGGTGGCGGGCATGGCGTACTTTCAAAAACTCCGAGCACAATTCAATCTCGTTATTATAGCGTCCCGGAATCATTGGACACGCATGCAAACAGACGTGAACGCGGCCCCGGAGCAAGCGCTCCACGATGCTCGGACCGACAGGACTCCCCTGCAGTGCGACGTCTTGATCATTGGCGGCGGACCGGCAGGTTCGACTGCGGCGACACTGCTGGCGCGTCGTGGCTGGTCGGTTCGCTTGCTGGAGAAAGAGCGTCATCCCCGATTTCATATCGGTGAGTCGCTCCTGCCGATGAATTTGCGTATTTTCGAACGACTCGGCGTACGGGAGCAGATCGAAGCGATCGGCATCCGCAAGCCAGGCGCCGATTTTCCGGCGGACAACGAGCGTGGTTACAACGTGTTCAGCTTCGCGACCTCGCTGCGCCCCTGCGGAAATCACGCCTATCAAGTCAGGCGCGAACATTTCGACGAGCTGTTGTTTCGCAACGCTGCAGCGGCGGGCGCTGCCACCGAAGAGAATGTCCTGGTGACCCAGGTATCCTGCGATCACACGGGAGTGGTCGCCTCGGTGAGGCACGGTGACGGGAGCACGGACGAGGTGCGAGCGCGTTATGTCATCGACGCTAGTGGTCGCGACACACTGTTGGGTCGGCAGTGGCGACTCAAGCGACCGCACGCCTTGCACCGCAGCGCTGCGATGTTCGCGCACTTCACGGGCGTCGAGCGGCGGCCGGGCGAGCATGCCGGTAACATCAGCATCTATCGCTACGACGCCGGCTGGATCTGGGTCATCCCGCTACAGCACGGCATTACGAGCATCGGTGCCGTTTGCGACCCGGGCTATCTCAAGCGGCGCCACGGTAGTCAGCAGGATTTTCTCTGGCAAACCTTGCGCTCGATTCCACAGTTGGCAGCACGGCTCACCACTGCCAGCATGGCGACCGAGGTGCAGGCAACGGGCAACTATTCCTATTGCTGTGAGCGGCTCGCCGGTCCGCGTTGGTTGTTAGTCGGCGACGCGTATGCTTTCCTCGATCCAGTGTTCTCGAGCGGTGTATACATCGCCATGTACAGTGCGGAACGCGCGGCCGAGATTGTTGACACCAGCTTGCGCGCGCCGGCGCGCGAACGGCGCCTGCAGCGTGCCTACCAGCGCGACCTCGAGCGTGGGCTCGCCGTGTTCACGTGGTTCATTTTGCGCTTCAATACGCCGGCAATCCGTTATCTGTTCGCCAATCCGCGCAATATGCTGCGGATGCAGGAAGCGGTCGTGTCGATACTCGCGGGCGACGTCTTCGAGGGTGGCGCGGTCATGCGCCGCGTGGCCGGGTTCAAGTTGTTATACCTGGTGACATCCGCTTTCATGTGGCGTGAGGTGCGCCGCTATCGGCGACGCCTGCGAGATTCACGAGCACTGACAGCGGCGGATCTCGCATGACCAGTTCACCGTATCGAGATACTGGTTCAGACAGCGCCATGCTGCCGAGTACCGCGGCGCCGCGGATCGAATATCGGAAGATCGAGCGGGGCACGGCATTGCCGGCGGACGTTCTTTGTGCCGTCACATTCGGAGCGCGCGCCGCAGTGATCGACGATCCACGTTCGGTGCGCGTCGGTCTCGCGCCACTCACTGGCGACGGCCTGGTGGAAATCTGGCACGCTTCTGGCGCCGTGCGACGCGGCTACGACGGGCTGGTTCGTTACACCTGCGACGACCATCATCTCGCGGGCGCCATCGAGATTGACGAATCCCATCACGGGGGTATCGCGGCAGCGGCGCATGTTGCCTACGCCGCCATGGCGAGCTTTCAGGCTGCGGCGCGCTTTCCGCAGGTATTGCGAGTTTGGAACTACTTCGACGCGATCAATTCGGGGCCTGGCGACAGCGAGCGCTATCGGCAGTTCTGCGTTGGCAGGACCGCCGGGTTGGGAGATGCGCTGGCGAAGCCCTATCCCGCCGCCACGGCCATTGGCCGGCGCGACGGTGATCGCACCCTGCAAGTGTACTGGCTCGCCGGGCGCAATGCCGGGCGCGCGGTTGAGAATCCGCGCCAGGTCAGCGCCTACCTCTACCCGCGCAGCTACAGTCCGAGTCCGCCGGTTTTCTCGCGTGCGATGTTGGTGTCTCCCGAGCTGTTGATGATCTCAGGTACTGCGAGCGTCGTCGGCCATTCCTCACATCACCTGGGCGACATACGTGCCCAGCTCGAAGAAACACTGCGCAATTTGCGTTCGGTCATTCAGCACGCCGCGACCGTCGCGCCCCGGTTGCCGCGCGAATTGTCCGCTAACAGTCATCTCAAGGTCTATC
Source organism: Pseudomonadales bacterium (assembly GCA_020442965.1). GTDB lineage: Bacteria > Pseudomonadota > Gammaproteobacteria > Steroidobacterales > Steroidobacteraceae > CADEED01. The sequence continues at coordinate 3,103 of JAGRJB010000289.1, read as the reverse complement.
TGCGTGACCCCGAAAAGCTCTCTCTGGTGCAGGACATACTGCGGACTGAATTGCCAGCCGGCGTGCCTTACGTCGTGCTCGCCGCCGACGTCTGTCGAGCCAATCTGTTGATCGAGATCGATTGTCAGCACGGCCTCAGTTGATCGTCAGCGCTGCGTTCTGGCCGCTGCCTGCAGCGCATCGAGCACGGCGGCTCGCGGCAATTTGCCGACGGCATTGCGCGGTAACTGTTCCACCAGATAGAGCGGTCGGGGCAGAAAGACCGGATCGATGCTCCGCGCGAGCGCCGTCAGGATCGCTTGCCTCGTGAGCGACGGTGCGACGATCAACGCTGCAACGCGACGTATTTGCGTCCGCTCATCGCCAGGTTGTACGACGACTGCATCTTCGACGCCTTCGATGGCGAGCAGACGATGGGTCAACTCACTCAGTGAGCCGCGCTTGCCGCCAATTTCGATCGAGTCGGCGCTGCGGCCGCGCAGCGTAAAACATCCGTCATCCTGTAGATCGATCAGGTCTTGCAAGTGTTGTGGGTGCTCGAGCCACGGCGCGTCGACCTCGGTCAGGTCTGCCGTGGGCGTCAGTGTCACGTTCGGATAGAGTCGCCAGGCACGCTCTCGCGCGGTTTGCCGCGCCGCGATCACCATCGTTTCCGTGGCGCCAAACATCTCGAGCAGCGGTGCGCCGAGGCGCTGTTCGAGCTGCTCCGCCAGCTTGTCCGCGAGCGGCGCAGTCGCCGATACAATCAGCGCCAACGAGGGCAGGGGCAAGTCTGACTCGAGCAATACGCGCAGATGAATCGGCGTGCTGACGAGCACACGTGGCTCCGGAACGGCAGCCAGCGCGGCGCCGATCTCGGCGGCAAACAGCGGCTTCGCGTGGTAAATCGCCATACCGGCTAACAGCGGCAGCATGACCGCCAGCTCCATGCCATACATGTGCTGGGACGGGACCGTGGCGACGATCGTCGGCGATCGACCGGGTCGTAAGGTGCTACATGCGGCGCGCATTGCGGCCGCGTTGGCGCGTGCGCTGTTGACGAACATGCGCCAGCGCTTGCGATGCGCCTGCGGAGCACCGGTGCTGCCCGACGTGAAGCCGATCGCCGCGCTGAAGTGCGGATCGATCGCGGTGAGACTGAAGCCTGCGGCGACAGTCGTGGAACCAGACAGGCCAGCCAGTGCTGCGCGAACCCGCGCGTCGTCGCAGCGATAACTGTCGTCATGCAGTGCTTCGACGTCGGCGATTGCCTGCACGGCTCGTGTAGCCGGCAGCAAGGTTGTCTGTGAGCGCATCAGTGCGGCGATGAATGCGAGCAGAAATGGCTCGCGTTCTTCGCACAGATTGATGATATGGCGCCGTGCCGGGAGGTGTGCCGCCAGTCGAGCGGCGCGCTCGAGGAGCACGCGTTCCGACACGGCACCGCTCGCGCTCCACAGCATGGTCCGCTCGGAATCAGTCGGCTGCGCTACCAATTCGGTGTTGCTCAGCTCGGTCACGCAGGGAGCCGGGCCGCGTCAGACCCAGCGTCGCAGCACGAGCGAGGTGTTGACCCCACCGAATGCGAAGTTGTTCGACATGACGTATTCGGTATCGATGACGCGCCCGTCGCCGGTCAGGTAGTCGAGCTCCCCGCAGCGTGCATCGATACGCTGCAGGTTGATCGTTGGGGCAAACCAATGCTGCGCCATCATCTCGATGCTGAACCAGGCTTCGAGCGCGCCACAGGCGCCGAGTGTGTGGCCGAGATAGCTCTTCTGGGAACTCATGGGAACCCGGTTACCGAACAACGAGGCCGTTGCGCGCGATTCCGCAATATCGCCGTGCTCCGTCGCCGTGCCATGACCGTTGACGTAGCCAATTGCCGCGGGTGGTATTTCCGCATCTTGCAGAGCGAGCCGCATCACTGTGCCCATTGTGCGCTCCTCCGGGCGGGTCACGTGTGCGCCATCACAGTTCGTGGCGAAGCCTACCAACTCCGCGCGGATCGTTGCGCCGCGAGCTTTCGCATGCTCCAGTTCTTCGAGCACGAGGATTGCGCCGCCCTCGCCGACCACCAGGCCGTCGCGATCGGCGTCATAGGGCCGCGGCGTCGCACTCGGTTCTGTATTGCGTCGGCTGGTCGCAAACAACATATCAAACGCCATGGCCTCGCTCGGACACAGCTCCTCTGCGCCGCCCGCCAGCATCAGAGTTTGTTTACCCTGCTTGATCGATTCGTAGGCATAGCCGATTGCCTGACTCCCGGAGGTGCAGGCGCTCGAGGTCGGAATGATGCGCCCGGTCAGGCCGAAGAAAATGCTGATGTTGGCGGCCGTGGTGTGCGGCATCATGCGCACGTACGAATTGGCATTGAGCCCGGCAGCCGAGCCCGTCGATAGCATGTCGGCGAAATCCTTGATGTCAGGCGTGCTACCCACCGACGAGCCGCAGGCGACTCCCATGCGCCCGTCGCGGATCTGCGGCGACCCATCGAGGCCCGCTGACTCGAGCGCCAGCTCGGCGGCGCGGACCGCGAACTGCGAAACGCGCCCCATGCTGCGCAGTTGTTTACGTGTCCAGTGCCGAGGTGCCACGAAGTCGGTGACTGGTGCCGCTAGTTTGGTGTTGAGGTCCTGATAGCGCTCCCATTCGGGCATATAGCGAACGCTGGACACCTTGTCGTGCAGCGCACGATCGATCGACCGCCAATCGCTGCCCAGGGCAGAGATCCCGCCGACGCCGGTTACCACAACGCGCGGCATCATGTGAGTCCGCCGTCGACGGCGATCACCTGACGCGTCACATAGGACGCGGCCGGCGACATCAGAAAACCAACGACTGCCGCGACTTCCTCGGGCTGCCCGACGCGCGCCATCGGGATGGCTGCAACGATCCTGTCGACCGGCACTCGTTCATCGATCATCGCGGTTTCGATCAGGCCGGGAGCTACACAGTTCACGGTAATCTTACGCTTGGCGAGTTCCACGGCCAGCGCCTTGGTAGCGCCGATCACGCCGGCCTTCGCGGCGCTGTAATTCACCTGCCCGCGATTACCAATCAGCCCCGAGACCGACGCGAGCGTCACGATGCGCCCGGCCGAACGCCGCCGTACCATCGGCAT
>JAGRJB010000288.1 GCA_020442965.1 Pseudomonadales bacterium | reverse complement strand
GGCCGAGCAAGAGCTCGCGAAGCTGATCGTACAGGCTCTCAACCTGGAAGCCGTTACACCGGCTGATATCGATCCGCAACAGCCGTTGTTCGGCGAAGGCCTGGGGCTCGATTCGATCGACGCCTTGGAACTGGCACTCGAGATATCCAAGCGCTACGGGTTTCAGATGCGCTCGGACGACGAGAACAACCGGCAGATCTTCGCCTCGCTGCGCGCACTCTCTGAACATATCGATGCGCACCGCACCAACCCCTAGATGGAGATTCCCATGCGCCGTCAACTGCTGCTCGCCCTGATCCTGTCAGCTGTCTCGCTGCCCTTGTTAGCAGCGGTACCGCTGGTCGATCCGCAACCGGTCGCCGTGCCCTCCGGGCTCGATGGCAAGGACGTGAGCCGCGGTATTCGCACCGGCCTCACACAGCGCGGCTGGATCATCAATCAGGAAACGCCCAAGGACATAGAAGCCACCTTGATCATCCGCAAGCACACGGTCCGGATTCATATCGACTACGACACCAGTCACGTCGCATTCAAGTACGTCGACAGCACCAATCTCGACTATGGCCTGTCGAAAGACGGTCAGACGCGCGTGATTCACAAGAAGTACGGCGCCTGGATGCAAAACACCGTGAACGACGTGAGCCGCGCCCTGCAACTGATTGCCATCGAGAAGCAAAAATAGCGATGACGCCGCTCGCCGTGACCGCGTGGACGGCGACCAGTGCCGCCGGCGCCGGGCGCGACGAGCTACTGATCGCATTGCGTACGCGCCAAAGCGGCTTGCGGCCGAATGATTTTGGCCCGACGCCACTAGCGACCTGGATCGGACGCGTTGCGGGCGTCGACGAATGTTCGCTGCCGGCGACGCTCGCAAACTGGGACTGCCGCAACAATCGCCTTGCCTGGCTCGGATTGCAGGCCGACGGATTCCTGCGGCGCGCGGTCGCGGCGCGGGATCATTATGGCGCCGATCGTGTCGCCTTGATTGTCGGCACTTCGACCTCCAGCATCGGCGCGACCGAAGAAGCGTATGCACGTCTCGATGACGACGGCCGATTTCCCGCCGATCTGCGGCGACCGATCGTTCACACACCGCATTCTTTGGGTGATTTTCTGCAACATGCGCTCGGACTAACAGGCTATGCGCTGACGGTGGCGACCGCCTGTTCCTCCAGCGCCAAGGTATTCGCCCAAGCGGCGCGAATCATCGCGGCCGGCATCGCGGACGCAGTCGTCGTGGGCGGCGTCGATTCGCTTTGCGGGAGCGTGTTGTTCGGCTTCAACGCGCTCGAATTGATTTCACCCGAGAAGTGCCGGCCGTTCGACCCCGCGCGACGCGGCATCAATATCGGCGAAGCGGCCGGGTTTGCCTTGTTAGAGAAGGACGGTGATGGCCCGTGGCTGTTAGGTTATGGCGAGTCGAGCGATGCGCACCATATGTCGTCGCCTCATCCCGATTGTCTCGGTGCACAGCTCGCGATTGATGCGGCGCTCGAGCGCGCCGCGCTGCCGCCCAGCGCGGTGAACTACATCAATCTGCACGGCACTGCGAGTCAGATGAACGATGAGATCGAGGCACGCGTGGTGGCGAGGACTTTCCCGCAGTCTACTTGCGCCAGCTCTACCAAGGGCTGGACTGGCCATACGCTGGGCGCCGCAGGAATCCTCGAAGCGGTGATCACGTTGTTAGCGCTCGAGGCCGGTGTTTTGCCGGGTACGCTCAATTCCGTTGCGCTCGATCGGGCATGCGGCCCGCAGATTCGCCTCGAAAATGTGACTGCCCCCGTTCAGGTCGCGCTGAGCCACTCGTTCGGCTTTGGCGGCAGCAACTGTGTCCTGGCTTTTGGTGCGCGCAGCGCGCACTGAGAGCCAGCGACTCGCATGCAACATCACGTATTCATTGCAGGCGTCGCGTTGTGGTCCCCGCAACTCCCCGGTTGGGAAGCGGCGCGCGCAATCCTGCGCGGCGACCGCTCGCCAGATCCCGATGCGGCAACCCGTCCCGCAGCCACCTTGCTGGCGCCGACCGAGCGTCGTCGCGCACCCGATTCGGTCGCAGTCGCGCTCGAAGTAGCCGCGAGTGCTTGCCAGGACGCGCAACTGGATCCCGCCAGGCTCAGCAGCGTCTTTGCATCGACCCACGGTGATCTGGCCGTCACGGATTCACTGTGCGAGACGCTCGCAAAAGCACCGCAGCTCACTTCACCTACGAAGTTTCACAACTCGGTGCACAACGCTGCTGCTGGCTATTGGACGATTGGCAGCAAGTGCCTGCGGCCGTACACGGCCGTCAGTGCCTGGCACCACACGTTCGCCGCTGGCCTGTTGGAGGCGACAAGCCAGGCGATCGTGCAACAGGAACCGATCCTCTACGTTGCCTACGACATCGCGGCGCGCGGCCCACTCAGTACCATGGCGCAGAGTGGTAGCCTGCTGGCTGCGGCACTCGTGTTAGCACCGGACTATTCGAGCGCAGCGACCACTCGGATGACCTGGAGCACGCGGCCGAGCGCGTCGCCGACCCTGAGCGTCAGCAGACCCACCAACGAGGCGCTCGTCGCTGGCAATGCGATGGCAGGCTGCCTGCCACTGTTCGAAGCGTTAGCGACGAACCAGGCTTGCGAGCTCACCTACGCGGCCGCGCCGCGGCTTGAGCTGGCGCTTGCCTTGCAACCTGTGCGCGCGGAGACGCGCGCGGCATGAAGGCGGACGTCGCAATTCTGGGTGGCGGACTGGCCGGCCTGACGCTCGCGATTCAGCTGAAGCAGCGTTTGCCTACCCTCGATATCCTGGTTCTCGAGCGCAATACGCACCCGGTACCCGAAGCAACCCATAAAGTCGGCGAGTCATCGGTCGAGATTGCCGCCGAGTATTTCGCCAGTGTGCTCGGACTGAAGCCGCACCTGACGGAATGCCAGTTGCCCAAATTCGGCTTCCGCTTCTTCTTCTCCGATCGTCGCCTCGATTTCGATCAGGTCACCGAACTTGGGCCGAGTCGACACCTGGCGGTACCGAGCTATCAGATTGATCGCGGCATCTTCGAGAACTTCCTCGGCAAGCAGGCCCGCGAGCTCGGCGTTCGGTTCCTCGATGCGGCAGTCGTCAGCCGTGTCGACGTCGCATCGGCTGGCACGACGCATCGAATTGCGTTCGCATGGCGTGGCAGCCCGCAGGAAGTCGAGTGCGACTGGCTGATCGACGCGAGCGGCCGGGCGCAGATCCTGAAACGCAGGCTCGGATTGCAACGCCCGAATGGGCACAACGCCAATGCCGTCTGGTTCCGCATTGGTGCCAAAGTGGATATTGACGAATGGTCGCAGGATGACGCTTGGCGCACACGCTGCCAGCCCCGCGCACGCTGGCTCTCGACCAACCATCTGGTAGGCGACGGCTATTGGGTGTGGTTGATCCCGCTCGCCTCAGGCTCGCACTCGGTGGGGATCGTGGCGGACGCACGACTGCATCCACTTAGAACGATGAACAGCTTCGCGCGTGCGATGCAGTGGCTGACGGTCCATCAACCGCGGCTCGCCCAGGATCTCAAGTCCAAGCAGGACCTACTGCAGGATTTCGCCTTCTTCAAGGATTTTTCCTACGGTTGCAGTCAGGTATTCAGCTCCGATCGTTGGGCGATCACAGGCGAGGCGGGCATTTTTCTCGATCCGTTCTATTCGCCTGGCAGCGACTTCATTGCGATCAGCAACACGTTCATCACCGATTTGATCGCCAAGGATACTGCGGGCATTGCGTTCGCGCCCTACGCCAGGCTCTTTGAACGGATGTACTTCTCGTTTTACGACAACATGCTGCCGCTGTATCAGGATCAATACCGGATTCTTGGCGACCCCAGAGTACTGCCAGTCAAGGTCCTGTGGGACTACACCTTCTATTGGGGCGTCCTGTGCCAGCTTTTCTATCAACGTCGGCTCACTGACCTCGCGGCGCTCGGCGATCTGCCCGCCGATCTGGGTAAGGGTACCGAACTCAACATCGCGGTGCAGCGGCTGTTACGAGTCTGGTCGTTAGTGAGCGTGCGCAGCAATCGCCCCGTCATGCTGGATCAGGCCAAGCTCGCTTGGTTTGCCGCACTCAATCGCAGCATGCTCGATCAACTTGACGCAGCGGCCCTGAGCGCGCGCATCCGCAGCAGCGTGGCGCAGTTGCGGGTGCTCGCCGTCGAGATCCTGCAGGCCGCACTTGCAGACGACCCGTCGATTGATGCACGCGAACTGCAGACTCTGCTGCAACAGCCTGCCGACCAGACACCGGCGGCCCCGACTCGTCTGCTGTTCGCACACACGGTATGACAACCGAACGGCTCCTCAGCCGTCCGCTCGGGCCACCACTGCCGCACGTCCCGAGGCAAGCGGAACACCGTCGTGCATCACGCGAAACTCATACTGCCAGCTGTCGCGTTGAACGAGCAGTCGATCCGCACGCACCTTGAGTTCGCCCGTGAATGTATCGATGAAATCACAGTAGAGGCTCACCGCACGCAGCGAGACCAGCAAGCCAGGTCGCACTGGCACGCCACTCTTGCGGCACAAGAGGCCACCGTGGACCGCCATCGCCTGTGCGCCGTACTCGCAGAGATTGACCGCTCGAATCCGCCCGTTGCTCGCCAGAGGATGTGGCGTCGATCGATGCGTCAGCGTGCACGCCTCGATCCAATCGTCGTGCCAGGCCGCAACCGAATCCAGTAGACACATGTCGCCTTGATGCGGAATCAGCTTGAGTACTTCTTCGCGCCCAAGCACCGACGGCAAACTGGTCATACGCGCCGACTGATCATCAGTGCAAGCAAGAAGTTGCAGGCGACGCCAATCGCCACCGTGAGGCCGATCGAGCGCAGCACCGGCACACTCGAAGTCGCCAACAGGACGAACACCAACAATGTTGAAGTCGCGCAGAGCAGCACAGAATGCAGCGTCTGGCGTTGTTCACCAGAGGCAAGCGACGTGTGTTCAAAGAAGACGGCATAGTCGAGTCCCAAGCCAGCCGCAAGCGCCAATGCAACCAAATGAAACAGACTGAGCGAGATGCCCACCAGCTGCAGACAGGCAACGGTCACCAGCGTCGTAATGAGCGCAGGTAGTAGAACACGCACGACACGACCAGGCCGACGCAGCGTGACAGCCATCACGAGCATCAGGGCGAACGCCGCACTCGCCAGGCTCCGCAGTATGTGCCCGCGCTGTCGAGTCACCAGTGTCTCGGAGGCACGCTTCAAGTCTATGAACGCCGTGTCGGGACCAAGGTCCTGCAAGCCACGCGCAAGCGCGGCTGCGTCTCTGACCCGCGTGAAGGTGGTCACACCGATCCATTCGCCATCTCGCTCGAACAGCATGCCACCGACACGCAGTTCGAGCGGCGTTCCGCTGAGGTCCGCCACTGTTAGTGGCGCAAGCTGACGCGCGGCCCGCACATCGTCGACAAAGGGCGCGAACGCATCGAGCGTGAAGGGCAGATTGACACTCGCCTGCCGCAGCGCGCCTTCCAAGGCAACCGAATCTGGCAAGGCATTGCGTCGCCGCAGCTGCACCACACGACTTGGTAGATACTGCGCCGCATTGTCGTAGCCACCCACGACTCCGTGTTTGACGAGCGCATCGAGTCGGGATTTCCGACTCGCTGTCCGATCCAGTGCAGCCTCTGCGGTGCGGCCTCTGTCGACCAACAGATAGCGTACATCCGGGGCACCGAGCTCGCGCCGCAGAACGGCGTCTTCCTGTAACAACTCAGCCGGCACCGGTGTTAGTTTCGACAAATCGTTTTCCCACAGCGATGTACGGCTTGTCACTATCGCGAGAATCGCCAGGACACTCAGCGCCAAGGTCGGCCACACGGCGCGCGGCAATCTCTCGATGACTGCCGCAAGGCGGCGAAACCCGTTGCCCATACCCACTACGCGTGTTTCGGCCGGTAACAACCGGGGCAGCAGATAGCGTGTCGTCAATCCTGCGGCGAGCAATCCAGCCACCGTGAACCAGCCTAGTTGGGCCAGCCCTGCAACGCCCGCGATGAGAAATGCCAGGTAAGCGATACAGGTGCTCGCTACTCCCGTAAGCAAGGGTCGCCAGATACGTTTGGCGGTCGCAAGCGCGGTTTCCCCGGCGCGGCGGTGACTGAAGAGGTGTATCGGATAGTCCTGCGCGACGCCTAACAATGTAAAGCCGAAGGCGAGTGTAATGCCATGTACGGTCCCGAATTGCAGCGTGACGATCGCGAGCCCTGCGAGCGCTGCGCTCGCGAGCGGGAGGAGGCCTGCGAGCACGACCCGCAGATCACGATAAGCCAGCACCAGTAGCAAGATCATGCCGATCGACGCGATGACGCCTCGACTGCTCGCCTCGGTACTGACGTGCCGCTGCATGAACACCGAGAATGCGCCGGGCCCGCTGATCGTCAATCGCGCGCGCGATTGGCCACGTGCCGCATCGAAGCTGCTCTGAATACTTGCGAGCGCGGCGGCCTGCCGAGTCGGGTCGAAAGCCGCGGCGCGAGTTTCCGCCACAAGTAGCGCCGTGCGTCCTGACGAATCAAACCAAACGCCTTGAATGCGCTGCGGCTCCTGGGCGGGCAGCCAGGCATCAGCGAGCCGCAGAGCCTCGAGTGTCGGATCGCGCGCAATCCATGCCTCGATGGAGCCGGCCGCCGGAGATGACAGATCACGCAGTCGTTCCGTCAATGTTCGTCGCAAAGACTCGGCAGTGAAGCTGCCGCGCGTTGCCGCATCGGTCAGCAAGTAGCGATAGGGCAGGAGTCGATCCGGGATCACCGTGCGCTCGCTATCTCCATTTGCGATCAAAGTGAAGATCGAGCGTCGATTCTGATCGTCTGCGCTCAGCCGATCGGCCAACTCGGTGGAGATCTGTGCGAGCCGATCCGGTTCATCGCCGCGAATCGCGAGCAGCAGGAGCCGCGAGCCAGGGCTCTCGCCGATCTCCTGCAGCAGGAAGCGCTCTTCCGCGTTCGTCGGCTCGGGCATGAAGAGCCTGAGGTCCGTGCCCACGACGAGATTGGCGCGCACCCACCACCCCAGAGCGATCAGAACCAGCAGCCATATTGTCAGAAGAATGGTCCGCTGACCGGGATGCGCGTGCATACCGTCGTCGATCTGGTCAGCCGCCCGCACAGAGGGCGTCGAGACGTTCGCGACTTGGCGGCTTGGGTAACTCGGCGGCAGCCAGTGACCCTAACAATAGAACACTACCACCATGACTTGGCTCCTGCAGGGTGAGACAGTGTGGCTCGGCGCCCACGCCCGTCACGAGAATCCGGGCAATTCGCTTCGCAAGTCGAGGGCTCTTCGGCGTCAGATCCAAGCGCCAGTCCTTCGCAGAGTTCGCGGCGGCGGAGCCTGTCTCCAGGCTCACCGCGAAACTCTCGTCCAGCGTCGCTGAATCCCCAGAGACCAAAGCGCGAAACGCCGCCAGCAAGCTCTCCAACTCAGGTGCACGTCGCAACGAGAATACACGCGTATTCTCATCACGCTCTATCGAGACCCGATCACCCGTGATGGTTGTCGTCTCGACGAAGGGCAGTTCCACATGCCGGATCATGTTGCCCGCCGCGTCGATCTCGAGCTTGCCGCTAACGACAACCGGTTCCTTCAGCATGGAAGAGAATCGCAGCTCACGAAAGGCCGTGACCGCGGGCAGTGGCCGGGCAAGCCCGGCAATGACACTCGTTGAATCAGCGGCGATCGACGGCGGTCCGCTGAGCATCGCTGCTAGCAGCGTCCAGACGATCTGCTCTTGAACTCTTGTTCTCATCGGGCCAAAATTCATAGAAATTGAACCAGTTGTAAG
>JAGRJB010000287.1 GCA_020442965.1 Pseudomonadales bacterium | reverse complement strand
GACGACGCCAGCGACCAGCGGCTGTTCCGGCCCGATGATCGTCAGGCCGATGGCCTCACGCTTCGCGAGCGCAACCAGTCCGGCAATATCTTCCGCTGACACCGGCACGTTGCGCAGGCGCGGTTCCAGCGCTGTGCCAGCGTTCCCAGGGGCGACCAGGACCTCGGTCACGCGCTGCGATTGCGCGCACTTCCAGGCGAGCGCATGCTCGCGTCCGCCGCCGCCCACGATCAGTACTTTCATAGGGTGCAAGTGTGCCCATCACGACGGCATTTATCGAGTGTCGCGTAGCGCGGACCCAGGCTGCGGCGCATCGTGATCATCGCAGGCGATACCGACATTGCTGCGTTGCCAAGGCGCGGCCCGCGTCGAACGGCGTGCGTGGCCTGTCGGCCACGAAAACTCGCTCGTCGATAGCGTCGTGCCCTTGCTAACACATCAGGTCCGACAGCAATGCATTTACCGCCACGCCATCCTAACCAGCCAGTGGTCGCAATCGACTCAATCCGGTTCGTCTCGGAAATCGACTGTTCATGAGTCACGTATCATGCCGAACAGCTCGAGCGTTCGAGCTGTCAATGCGGAGCATCGCAATAGATGAATAAGGCAGAAATTGCGATCGTGGGCGCCGGCATGTCCGGCTTGGTGGCGGCGTGCACCCTGCAAAGAATGGGTTTCCGGCCAAGGGTCTACGAGAAATCCGCGGCGCTCGGCGAAGTTGGCGCAGGTCTGACACTGGCGCCCAATGCGACTCACGCGCTGCAGTTCGCGGGGCTGACCGATGCGCTCGCCATGCATGGCATGTCGCCGGGTCGTGCTGGCGTCAGGCACTGGCGAACGGGCAAACTGATGATCTCGCTCGAACGAGGCGATCAGCTGCTCGAGCAATTCGGCGCACGTTACTATCAGATTCATCGCGCCGACTTGCATGCGGCGCTGGCAGCCAAAGTACTCGCTAACGACTCGGCGGCAATTCATCTGGACTGCGAGTTCACGGCGATGCGTCAGGACGGATCCCGGGTCGAGGCGCAGTTTGCCAATGGCGAACGCGTGACAGCGGATGTGCTCATCGGCGCGGATGGCGTACGCTCGGGCGTGCGTGCGGCATTGTTTGGTCAGGATCAGCCGCGTTTCACCGGCTATATCGCCTTCCGCGGACTGGTGCCTTGCGACGCGTTGCCGACGGGGATCATCGAGCCGCCATCGTGCCTGTCGACAGGGCCTGATCGCAGCTTCACACGGTATCTCATTCGGGGCGGACGGGTAGTCAATTACGTCGCACTGGCGCAGCGCGATGGCTGGCAAGAAGAGGGTTGGTCGATTCCGGCAACGGTCGACGAAGTGTTACGGGAATATCACGGTTGGTACGATGACGTGGCTACCATCGTGCGGGCCACGCCCGTCGGGAGTCTGTTCAAGTGGGCAGTGTGCGATCGAGCGACGCTACCTGCCTGGACGCAAGGTCGCGTGACCTTGATGGGCGACGCGGCCCACGCGATGCTGCCGTTTCTGGGTTCTGGTGCGGCGATAGCGATTGAAGACGCGGTGATCCTGGCGCGCTGCCTTGAGTGCAGCGAATCGATCGACGCGGCACTGCAACGGTACTTCTTGGCCCGGCACGAACGCACGGCATGGGTCGCGCAGAAATCGCGCGAGGCCGCGCGCAACTATCATTCCGGCCGCAGCGAGCACTACCAGCGGGACAAGCACATCACCGCGGAAAGCCTTGGCATTTGGGCCTACAACCCGGCGACCGTGTCGATTTGAGCGCGCTCAGGTGTTAGGCGATTTTTTCGCTAGTACGATTGTTCCGTCCTGCGATTGAGCCAGGCGAGATAGGCAGCGAAGTCAGCGTAGCTCAGGCAAGTCGCTGGATACCGATTGGTCACGGCAAAGCCCGGTCTGCGCCAATCCGCGCTTTTGTCGAAGACCCTGGCCGCAGCCTGACCAATCCGTGCTGCGACAGCACGGATTCGTGATATGGGTTCGGGCAGCGCGCCTAATGCCGAAAATGCCGCATTGCCGTGAACACCATCGCGATGCCGTGTTCATCGGCGGCCGCGATCACTTCCTCATCGCGCTTGCTGCCGCCCGGCTGGATCACCGCCTTGATGCCGTACTCAGCAGCGACGTCCAGCCCATCGCGAAACGGAAAGAACGCGTCCGAGGCCATCACAGCGCCCGCGACATCGAGTTGCTCGTCGCGCGCCTTCATCGCGGCGATGCGGCTCGAATAAACGCGACTCATCTGTCCTGCCCCGATGCCGATGGTGGCGTTGTCACGCGCGTAAACGATGGCATTGGACTTCACGAACTTGCACACACGCCAGCAGAACTGCAGGTCACGCAACTCGTCCGCATTCGGCGCGCGTTTCGTTACGACCCGCAGGTCCTGCGGGCTGACTTCGCCCGTGTCGCGAGTCTGCGCGAGCAGGCCACCGGCAATGCTGCGGTACTCGAGATCGCCGCTCGGCAAGGCAGCGAGTTCACCCACGGCTAACACCCGCAGATTCGGCTTGCCGGCCAACAAGGGTAGTGCGTCCGGCGCGAGCTCTGGCGCCACCAGCACCTCGACGAATTGGCGCTCGAGGATCACACCGGCCAGCGTGGCGTCGACCGGCCGGTTGAACGCAATGATGCCGCCGAAAGCGGAAGTGGGATCAGTGCGGTACGCGCCCTCATACGCGTCGAGCGCAGCGGCGGCGACCGCTACGCCACACGGATTGCCATGCTTGACGATTGCGCAGGCGGGCTCACGGAACTGGCGGACGCACGCCAGTGCTATGTCGGCATCGGCGATGTTGTTGAACGACAACTCCTTGCCTTGCACGAACCTCGCCGTAGCGATCGACCCGCCGCGCGTCAGTGCATCGCGATAAAACGCCCCGGCCTGATGCGGGTTCTCGCCATAGCGCAGAGTCTGCAATTTGTCGAACACCAGCGGCAGTATGTCCGGGAATCGGTCCGGCGAACTCGTCACGGTTCGTTCCGTGAGATACGCCGAGACTGTCGTGTCATAGCGGGCTGTGTGCGCGAAGGCTTTGGCACTCAAGGCGATGCGCGTGTCGATACTGGTCGCCCCGGCATTGGCAGCCAACTCGTCGACAACGCGCGCGTAGTCCGCCGGATCGACGACGACCGTCACGGATTCGTGATTCTTCGCCGCTGCACGCAGCATCGCCGGGCCGCCGATATCGATATTCTCGATCGCCTCGGCGTACGAGCAATTCAGCCGACCGATGGTCGCCGCAAACGGATAGAGATTTACGACTAACAAGTCGATCGGCGCGATACCATGCTGGCGCATCACCTCATCGTCGGTGCCGCGGCGCCCCAGCAGGCCGCCGTGCACCTTGGGATGCAAGGTCTTGACACGTCCGTCCATGATTTCGGGAAAGCCGGTGTAGTCGGAGACTTCGCGCACAGCGATGCCGGCGTCGATCAACGCTCTGGCTGTCCCACCGGTCGACAGCAATTCGATGCCGCGCGCCGCCAGTGCGCGGGCAAGCTCGACGAGTCCAGTCTTGTCCGATACGGACAGCAGCGCGCGGCGAATCGTGACCAACATGCTATGACCGATGCGCGCGAGGTTGCGCGTGCTCGGCTATTCGGCGAGACCGAATTGGCGCAGCTTCTTGCGCAGCGTGCCGCGATTGATACCGAGTATCACCGCCGCGTGGCTCTGATTGCCATCGGCATAGTCGAGAACGGCGCGAAACAGCGGCTCTTCCACCTCGCGTAGTACGAGATCGTAGAGGTGTGCGGGTTTGTGGCCATTGAGGCTCGCAAAATAGTCCTCTAGTGCGCGCTCGGCGTGATTGCGCAACGGTATGTCCTTGCCGTTGGCGCGGTTCGATGCGTCGCGACGCGTACGCGAGGTCTTTGCAACCATCTTTGACTAGCCCCTGGCCAACGAGTGGCCAATTCAACTCTTGTTGTCCGCCATTGCACGCCCAGTTTACGCAGCGACTGCGCAATCAGCCCAGGCATCCAAGCCCCGTTTCATCAAGCCAAACTGCAACGACGAATTCTCCGCTGCCATCAGCTCGCGACGGAGTCCCGTCTCATGCTGCAGCTTGGTGAGATACCAGCCGAGGTGTTTGCGCGCTACCCGCACTCCGGTGTCTTCGCCATAGAAGGCGTAGAGAGAGTCGAGATGCTCCAAAATAGTATCACGACGAACGGCACGTGAAAGCGCCGTGATTGTTTTTGACGATGCCAGCTGGCCATTGACATCGCGAAATATCCACGGCGCACCGTGTGCGGCGCGCCCGATCATGACACCATCTGCGCGCGTAAAATTCAGAACTGCGCGTGCTTTGTTTGCGGAATCGATATCGCCATTCGCGATGACTGGAATTCGGACTGATTCTTTGATATTGCGAATCGTTGCGTACTCGGCTTCACCCGAATAGAAATCCGCCCGCGTGCGACCATGAATCGCAATGGCTGCGATACCGCTCGCTTCTGCAATACGCGCGATCTTTATCGCATTGCGATTCTCGTGGTCCCAACCAGTACGCGTCTTGAGCGTCACCGGTACGCGCACCGCACTGACAACTGCGGCCAGGATGCGTGCAACGAGCGGCTCGTCGGTCAACAACGCGGAGCCACACAGCACATTGCAGACCTTTTTCGCCGGGCAGCCCATGTTGATGTCGATGATGTCGGCGCCGAGATCCACATTGCGGCGGGCAGCTTCGGCGAGCGCCACGGGATCAGCGCCCGCGAGTTGCACGGCGCGAGGCGAAGGCTCGCCCGCATGGTCCATCCGTCGGCGCGATTTGGCCGAACGCCATAGCCGCACATCCGATGTGATCATTTCCGACGCGGCCAGGGCCGCGCCAAAGCGACGCGCGAGCACTCGAAACGGTCGGTCGGTCACGCCAGCCATCGGCGCGAGGAACGCCGCGGTCGGCAGCGTGTATGGACCGATGCGCAGCATGTGCCCGTCAGGTGCTGGGTGCGACGCGGCGACGCTCGTCGTTCGCGCAGCGCACCGTGCCATTGTTGTTGGGCAGGCACGCGTCAATCTCGAACCCCATGGCGGCGCGGCCAGGATCGATCACGCGAATATCCGTGTCGATGCGCTGGTCAGCACCGATCTCACCCGCATCCTTGAGCGGCGCGGGCAGATACTCCGCTGGCAGCAGATCCCGGGTCGAGACGGGATTGCCGTAACGGTCCTGCAAAGTGAGTCGCAACTGCGGCAGCGGCATCGGCCGCCCCGATGCGTTGCGGATGCTGGCACGCACCAGCAGACGCGACGCGTCGCCGGGCAGCGTTTCGGCGCCGAGCTGCCGTACCTCGTAGGCGGTGACGTTCCAGCGCGGCTCCAGCTTCGAACCAAACACGCCGTACAAGCCAATAATGGGCCGTGCCCATACGCCGCTGCTCGCCAGTGCATAGCGTGACGCATGGACGATCTGCACGAGCAATGTGGCTGCGAGCACGGTGCTGCCGATCAGCAGGAATCGATGCACTCGAGCGGATAACCGCCGATCCAGGTAGCCGCCGGCAACCGCCTCGGCATCCGGAAACACCGCGGCGGCCGGTTCTACAGCGATCGCCGCGCCAGCGAGGGCTGGATGAATGGACCGACGATGACTTTCGTGGGGTTCTGCGCCGAGTGCGTCGGCGAGGGCGGCATCGACGACAGCAGCGCCGACCGCATTCGGGGCGACGACGGCTGCTTCGTCACTGGTCGAATCAACGTCGGCTTCGCCAACACCGGTGGCCGGCGCGAGTAAAGTCTCGAGACTGCGCTGAAAGGCCGCTTCGCTCTCCGGATCGTCGTCATCCTCGATCGCGGCGTCGCTGATGGTGGCGACGCTGTCGCTTGTCCTCGGTTCGACGACGTCCGCTTCACTGTCGTCTTCCAGTCCACCTTCCAGCACGATGCTCTCGAAGGTTCCAGAAGAAATGTCGCTCGACTCCGTTGACGGTGCGATGAAGATATCTGCGACCTGCGCTCGTTCAGAGTTGAACTCGAGTACAGCATCGGGCCGCCCTTCCTGGCGGCCTGATTCGCGTTGTGGCGCGTGGTCCGAAGCGAGCTGGGCGTCACGTTCTTCGCTGAGATTGATCAACGCATTGAAGACGCTGGCACAGCGACCGCAGCGCACATAGCCTTGCCCGGCGCGCAGGTCGGTGGCGGTGACGACCAGCGTCAGATCGCATTTGGAGCAGGTCGTGAACATCAGGCTAAGCTTATCGGCGCCTCGCCGCGAGTGCTATCCAGTTATCGCGTTGGCGGTAGGGTCGGACGTCGAACCAGGGCGCTTGTGCAGCGATTACTTCCGCGGCCTGGTGCTGTAGCAGGCCCGCCAGCAGCAGGCGGCCGCCGGGCGCGACCAGCGCCGCAAATCGCGGCGCCAATTCAACGAGAGGAGCAGCCAATATGTTTGCGACGAGCAATGCAGCCGAGCCGGTCAATGAGTCGTCCGCGGCCACAATTCTGATGCGCGGCAGCACGCCGTTGGCGGCGGCGTTGTCGTGGGTGGCTGTTAGCGCCTGGGGATCGATGTCGAATGCCTGACAATCACTCGCGCCGAGTTTGGCCGCCGCGATCGCCAGTATGCCGGATCCACAACCGTAGTCGATCACGCTGGTGTCGCGCACCAGGTGCTCGTCGAGCCATTCGAGGCATAGCGCAGTGGTCGGATGCGTGCCTGTCCCGAAGGCGAGCCCTGGATCGAGCCTGACAACGATCGCGTCGTCGCCTGAATCCAGCAGCGACTCATGGGGTGCGATCCACAGGCGTCGACCAAATCGCATCGGGCCGAAATCGACTAACCACTCGCGCTCCCAGACACGGTCCTGCAGCATCGCAAGCTTGATGCTGCCGAGTGGCATATCGAGCGCGGTCGCAATCTGCAGCAGCAGTTCGAGCGGTGGCATCTCCTGCGGAAATAGTGCTTCGAGCCGCGCATGGGGCCAGAGGCGGAATTCGCCGGGCGCGGGCTCGAGGATCGGTTCGTCGCACTGATCCGTATACGACACCGCCAATGCGCCCGCCGCGAAGCACGCGGCTTCCGCCCGTTCGGCATGCTGAGCAGGATCGGGGCCAAGCTCTTGGAGCGCGAATGACAGCGCGAGCTGCGGCATGCCTACTTCAGACCAAGTCGCCGTTCCAGATAGTGGATGTCTTGCCCGCCGTTGCGGAATGCGGCGTGCGTAAAGATTTCCTGATGCAGTGCGGTGTTCGTCTTGATGCCCTCGACGACCATTTCGGCGAGCGCGTTGCGCATGCGAGCGATCGCGGTCTCGCGCGTGTCGCCGTGGGCGATAATCTTGGCGATCAGCGAATCGTAGTGCGGCGGCACGTTATATCCGGAATAGATGTGGCTATCGACACGGATGCCCGGACCGCCCGGTGCATGCCACAGTTTGATCGGGCCGGGCGAGGGCATGAAGGTCCGCGCGTCCTCGGCATTGATACGGCACTCGATAGCATGGCCTGTTAGCGCGATATCGCTCTGCACGTATTTGAGTTTCTCACCGGCCGCGATCATCAGCTGGGCCTTGACGAGATCGATCCCGGTGACCAGCTCCGTGACCGGATGTTCGACCTGGATACGCGTGTTCATCTCGATGAAATAGAACTCGCTGTCCTCGAACAGGAACTCGATCGTGCCGGCGCCG
>JAGRJB010000286.1 GCA_020442965.1 Pseudomonadales bacterium | reverse complement strand
ACGTTTGGCGGTGTTAGGCCTGTTCGGTGTGACAGCGCTCACACTTCTGGCCGCGTACGCCATCGCCTGCAGCTACATCTATCTCGAGCCGTCCCTCCCGTCGGCGTCCACGATGAAGTCGATCGAGCTGCAGGTACCGCTGCGAGTGTACTCGCGCGAGAACAAGTTGATCGCGCAGATCGGGACGGAGCGACGCAGCCCCGTGAAGTACGACGAAATCCCCGCGGTGGTGCGCAATGCGTTCATCGCCGCCGAAGACGACCGCTTCTTCTCCCATCACGGCTTCGATTGGCAAGGTATTGCGCGCGCGTTGTTAGTCAATGTGGTGTCAGCGGATTTCAGCCAGGGCGCCAGTACGATCACGATGCAGGCCGCACGCAATCTTTTTCTGACGCAAGACCGTACGATCCGTCGCAAGCTCCAGGAGATCTTCCTCACGCATCGCCTCGAGCGTGAATTCAGCAAGCAACAGATTTTGGGTCTGTATTTGAACGTGATCTTCTTCGGCCAACGCTCGTTCGGCGTGGCCGCGGCAGCCGAGACCTACTTCGGCAAATCGCTCAAGGATCTGACGCTAGCCGAAGCGGCGACGCTCGCACGCGTGCCACAATCCCCGTCTAACTACAATCCGATCACCAACCCGCAGGGCGCGACCGAGCGCCGCGCGTACGTGCTGCGCCGGATGCGCGAGCTTGGCTTCATCGACGCCGCCGCCGCAGCCGCGGCCGGCAAAGAGCCACTGAACGCCAAGACACATCGACCGATCGCGGAAGTGGACGCCCCGTACGTCGCCGAGATGGTGCGCCTCGAGATCATCAAGCGCTATGGCGCGGCAGCGCAGAATGCTGGCTATCGCGTCTACACCACTATCAAGGGCAGCTTGCAGGCGGCGGCCAATCGGGCGCTGCGCAACGGCCTGGTCGAATATGACCAGCGGCACGGCTGGCGCGGCGACACGCCAAGGGTCGAACTGGCGGGCAACGAAACAGCCGAGCAGTTCGACCACATCCTCGAGGAATACACGACCGTCGGGCAGCTAACACCCGCCGTGGTGGTCTCGGTCGCCGAAAAGTCGGTGCGCGTG
Organism: Pseudomonadales bacterium; assembly: GCA_020442965.1. Taxonomy (GTDB): domain Bacteria; phylum Pseudomonadota; class Gammaproteobacteria; order Steroidobacterales; family Steroidobacteraceae; genus CADEED01. Next base: position 965 of record JAGRJB010000286.1, on the reverse strand, counting down.
TACGTCAAGGAAAGCGGGCTGCAGGAGATCGGCTGGTCCGGTCTGTCTTGGGCCCGCAAGTATGAAACAGAATTGCGGTTGGGCCCCGAGCCCAAGACGGCCGGCGAGATACTCGCGCGCGGCGATGTCATTTATACGACCGTCGACGAGAAGGGCGAGAAACTGGCACTGGCACAGGTACCCGAAGCCGAAGCGGCGCTCGTCGCCATGGATCCCGACAACGGCGCTATCGTTTCGCTGGTCGGCGGCTTTGACTACTTTGACAAGGGCCTTGGCAAATTCAATCGCGTAACACAGGCCAGACGGCAGCCGGGCTCCGGTTTCAAGCCATTTCTGTATGCGGCCGCCTTGGCGAACGACTTTACGCCGTCGTCGATCATTGTCGATGCGCCGATCGTCGTCGAAAGCTCCGGCGAAGAGGCCGACTGGCGACCGGAAAATTCCGGCGGCACGTTCGGTGGACCGATGCGTCTGCGCGAAGCACTGGTGCGATCGCGTAATCTCGTCTCCATTCGGATATTGCGTGAGCTCGGGCTCAAAGCCGCTACCGACTACGCGACCAAGTTTGGATTCGCGCGCGCGGCGCTGCCACAGAATCTCACGCTCGCGCTCGGCACGTTGCAGGCGACCCCGCTCGAGATGGCAACCGCCTACTGTGTGTTCGCCAACGGCGGCTTTCGCGTTGAACCATACTTCATCGACAAGATCGAGGCGCCGTCCGGTGAAATCGTATATCGCGCCAATCCGACGGTCGTTTGCCCAGACTGCGCGCCCAACGACCCGAAGTTGCGCGAGGCTCGGCCGGCGGAACGCGTCATCTCGCCGCAGATCGCGTTTCTGATGACCGACATCATGGGCGACGTCGTCAAGCGCGGTACCGGCCGCCGTGCCATGGCGCTCGGGCGCAACGATATCGCCGGCAAAACCGGCACCACTAACGACTCGATGGACACCTGGTTCAACGG
>JAGRJB010000285.1 GCA_020442965.1 Pseudomonadales bacterium | reverse complement strand
TAGCGCTTCACGCCGGGATAGCGCGTAAAATACAGATCGACGTAATTGGCGGCCGAGCCTCGATCGATGCCGAGCTGACGCGCCAGCCCGAACGCACTCATCCCATAGATCAGCCCGAAATTGATCGCCTTCGCGGATCGTCGTTGTTCGCTGCTGACTGCCGCGATGTCGATCCCGAACACTTCGGCAGCAGTCGCCTGATGAATGTCCTGATCGCGCGCGAATGCCTGCAGGAGTCCCTCGTCCTGCGAGAGATGCGCCATGATTCGCAGTTCGATTTGTGAGTAGTCAGCTGCCATCAGGACATAATCGCGTGGTGCAATAAACGCCTGACGAATCCGCCGTCCCTCCGCGGTGCGGACTGGAATGTTCTGTAGATTGGGGTCGGTGGATGAGAGCCGTCCGGTCTGTGCCACCGCCTGGTGATACGAGGTGTGAACGCGACCCGTGCGCTCGTTGATCTGCTGCGGCAATTTCTCGGTATAGGTCGAGCGCAGCTTTGCCAGTCCGCGGTACTCCAGAATCAGTTTGGGCAACGGATAACTGGCAGCGAGTTCCTCCAGCACATCCTCAGCGGTCGACGGTTGTCCCTTGGGTGTCTTACGGGTGACCGGCAGATTGAGCTTCTCGAACAGAATCTGCTGCAGTTGTTTGGGCGAATCGAGATTGAATTCCTGGCCTGCCTCGGTATGCGCCTCGGCCTGTAGTTCCTGCAGGCGCTGCGCCAGCTCACCACTTTGCGATCGCAGCATCTTGCGATCGATGAGAACGCCGGTGGTTTCCATTTGCAGCAGCACCGGTACGAGTGGCTGTTCTATCTCTTCGTAGAGTCTCCTCAAGCTTGGCACCGACTCGATCTGGGGCCACAGGGCCTGATGCAACTGCAAGGTGATATCGGAATCCTCCGCTGCGTATTCGGTGGCCGCTTCGAGCGGTACCTGGCTGAACGGTATCTGTTTGGCGCCTTTGCCAGCGACTGCTTCGTAGTGGATCGTATTGACGCCAAGGTAGATCAGCGCCACGGAGTCCATGTCATGGCGCGTGGCGACGCTGTTCCACACATAAGACTCCAGCATTGTGTCGTAGCGCATGCCGGCGAGCGCGATGCCATGATTCGCGAGCACGTGCGCGTCGTACTTGAGGTGGTGTCCCACCTTGCCCGGGCGGGTAGCCTCCAGCAATGGTTTGAGTTTGGCGAGCGTCGCATCACGATCAAGTTGGGTGGGTGCGCCGGCGAAATCATGTCGCAAGGGAACGTAGGCAGATTTGCCTGGCTCGATGCAAAAAGAAACACCCACGATTTCGGCCTGCATGTAGTCGAGGCTCGTCGTCTCGGTGTCGAAGGCAAACAACTCACACTCGCCGAGGCGCTGTAGCCACGCGTCGAGCATCGCTGCACTAGTGATCATTTCATAATGCCGCGGGACGGCAGAGCGCGCGGCTGCGGGCGATGTCTTGCCGGTCGTGTCCGCGGCGACTGCCGCTGGCGCAGCGCTCGAGGCGTCAGTGGCGCCGCCGTCCAGCTGCTTGAGGAGCGAGCGTAGTTCCAGTCGTGTATAGAGCGCACGCAGCGATTCGGTGTCCGGCGCGCCGCGGTTGAGTTCCGCCAGGCTCAACGGCAACTCGACGTCGGTCCGTATCGTTGCCAGCTTGCGCGCCAGCTCCAGCGTAGCGAGCCCGGCACGCAAGTTCTCGCCCACCTTGCCGGGGATATCGGCGGCGTGCTCGATGATGGCGTCCAGCGAGTGATACTGGCCTAACCACTTCGCCGCGGTCTTCGGGCCCACTTTGTCGATGCCAGGTATGTTGTCCGAGCTGTCCCCGACCAGCGCCAGGTAGTCGATGATCTGTTCCGGCCAGACGTCGAACTTGTTTTTGACGCCCTGCCGATCGAGCACTGTATTGCTCATGGTGTTGATCAGGGTTACGTGGGGGTCGACCAGTTGTGCCATGTCTTTGTCGCCCGTGGAAATGAGCACCTGCAAGCCACTCGTGGCTGCCGAGCAAGCGAGCGTACCGATGACGTCGTCCGCCTCGACGCCAGCCAGGCGGATGACCGGCAGTCCCAGGCTGCGTACCGCTTCGAGCAACGGCTCGATCTGTGCCCGCAGATCATCGGGCATGGGTGGCCGATGCGCTTTGTACTCGGCAAATAGCTCATCGCGAAAGGTCTTGCCGGGCGCGTCGAATACCACCGCGATCTGTTCCACCGGATACTCGCGCAGGAACTTGGTGAGCATGTTGAGCACACCGAAGACCGCGCCGGTGGGCTCGCCCCGCGAACTGGTAAACGGCGGTAACGCGTGAAAGGCGCGGTATAGATACGACGAACCGTCGATCAAAACGAGGTCGGGCTTGCTCATGAGTGGGGCAAGTATAGCGACCGTCTGTCAACGGTCGGTTGCGAGATGCGTTGCAGCGGATATGGCACCCTCAGCAGCTGGCGCGGCCAATCGATTCGGCTTCGGTGCGCGGCCGACCGACCTGCGTTCAATCGGAAGCGACCCGATCGGTTGGCTTGACCAGCAGTTGAACGGTGATGCGCCGGGCGTCGGGGCGGTTGGCTTGCAGTCATCGAGTCAGGTTCTAATGCAGGTGCTGCAACGCAAGCAGTCGCAGCGCGCTGCGACGCCGGGGCAACCACTCCAGAAGCTTGGACAGCTATATCGTCCCATCTACCTCGCCGAAGCTCAGGCGCGATTGCGCAGCGCCGTTGAGAGCGAGCGCCCGTGGATCGAGCGGCTGGTGCATTTCTGGTCAAATCATTTCGCAGTCAGCGCCGACAAGCTGGCGGTCACGGGTATTGCGGGCGCCTATGAACGCGAGGCTATCCGGCCACATGTACTGGGGTCGTTCACCTCGATGCTGCTGGCCGTTGAGCAGCATCCGGCCATGTTGTTATATCTCGACAACCAACGGAGTATCGGTCCAAATTCCCGCGCTGCGGCGTTGCGCCTACGGCGCCACTCAACCGCTGGCCGGCAGCCAACTCGCGCTGACATCAACGAGAACCTGGCGCGCGAAGCGCTGGAATTGCACACACTCGGTGTCGGCTCTGGTTACACGCAAACCGACGTCACGACCTTCGCCAAAGTTCTGACCGGGTGGTCCGTGAGCGGCGGGCCCGGCGATGACCTCGCCAACGCGGGACGGTTCGAGTTTCGCGCGAGCTGGCATGAGCCGGGTGAAAAGACGGTGTTTGGCGTGCGCTACCGACAGGACGGTCTCGAGCAAGGCTTGGCTGTGCTGCACACACTGGCTCGGCATCCGGCTACGGCCACGCACATTGCGACCAAGCTCGCTCGCCACTTCGTTGCGGACGAGCCGCCGCCCGGCCTCGTTGCACGACTAGCGCACGCGTTTCTCGATTCCGACGGTGATTTGCCGACGGTCTATCGAGCGCTGCTCGAGAGCGAACAGACCTGGTCTACCGAGGTCGGAAAATTCAAGACGCCCACTGACTATATCGTGTCCGCCTACCGGGCGTTGCAGGTCACGGACGGCGACGAGCGTCGGTCCTTCGCCACGTTCGAGTTATTAGGCCAGCGGCCTTGGTCGCCGGGTTCGCCGGCGGGTTGGCCGGACCGCACGGAGGATTGGGATGGCGCCGCAGCACTCTACAAGCGCGTAGAGTGGGCAGCGGCGCTCGCGGCACGACTCGGAAGTCGGCGCGTCGCGGCCGATCTGGCGCCAGCGGTGCTGGGACGGCGCTTGAGTGAACGCACGCGGCTCGCAATTGGCCGTGCCGACAGTGCAACGCAGGCGCTCACGTTGTTACTCGCGTCGCCGGACTTCATGCGCAGGCCAGCATGACCAAGAAAAACTGGAATCGTCGTGAGTTTATCGTTAGCAGCGCGTTGACCGCGAGCGCGGTCACGGTGCCACGCTTCGCATGGGCACGAGCGCCGGGTGAAGGACGATTGGTCGTGATCATACTGCGCGGTGCACTCGACGGCCTGGCGGCTGTTCCACCGTATGGCGATCCACACTACGCCAACGCACGTGGTGTGCTGGCGTTGGACAAACCAGGCACGACGGGCGGTGTCTTGCGGCTGGACGCGACGTTCGGATTGCATCCCGCACTTGGATTCCTGCACGAGTGCTACCACGCGCAGCAGCTGACCGTCGTACATGCGGTGTCGACGGCGTACCGCGAGCGTTCGCATTTCGACGGACAGGATGTGCTCGAGAACGGACTGCGTCGTCCGCATGAGATCAACTCTGGTTGGCTCAATCGCGCTCTTGATTCACTATCGGGTGCCGCGACTCGAGACGCCGGCATCGCCCTGGGTAACAATGTGCCTCTCATGATGCGTGGGCCCGCGAGAGTTGCCGCCTGGTCGCCGTCACGCCTGTCCGACGTCGATGACGACACGCTGCAGCGTCTGGCGGATCTGTATGCCGACGATCCCGTGCTGAGTCGCCGTCTCGCCGATGCGCTGGCGAACGATGCGATCGCCACTGATGCGTCCGCCGATCGCGAGCGGGTTGGCAAGCGGGAGCAACTCGCCGCCACCCTGCAGGCGGCGGCGAAGTTCCTCGTCCGGCGCGAGGGTCCCCGAGTGGCCGTGCTCGAAACGCGCGGCTGGGACACGCACGCCAATCAAGGAGCAGACAGCGGCCAGCTCGCACAGCGCCTGCGAGTGCTGGACGCCGCGCTCCGTGAATTCCGCTTCGCTCTACAGGAAGTCTGGGAACACACGGCGGTGTTGTTAGTCACGGAGTTCGGCCGGACGGTCGCGGTCAACGGAACGCGCGGCACGGATCACGGGACCGGCGCCGCCGCTTTCCTGGCAGGGGGCGCCGTTCGCGGCGGGCGTACGATCGCCGACTGGCCTGGTCTTGGCCCAAAGGCGTTGTATCAGGGTCGGGATTTGACCCCGACGCTCGACCTGCGGGCGGTCCTGAAGGGCGTATTGGCAGAGCAGCTTGGCGTGAGCGCCAACGTACTCGAACGCGAGGTATTCACCGATTCCAGGCCCGTTGCGCCGCTGCGCGATCTGATCCGAGTCTGACCGCGCCAGCGCGCTATCGTGGTCGCGAGGGTGTGGCGGGAATCGCTTGGTCGATGTTGTCGTCTTGTGCGGGTGGCTGTTCTGCAGGCTTTGGTGCGCTGCGCTCGCCGGTGTCTGGTGTTCGAGCTGGTCGCGTTACGATCTCACCCTCCGCACGCGGCAGATAGAGTGCACCCTTTTGACCGCAGGCGACGCCGGCCAGAGCTGTGACGATCACAGTCGCAGCCAGAATCGTTCGCTGGAGGTTGTTAGACATACATCGGACGTGCGTCGCGCAGGGCCAGCCAACCGCGCAACACCCGGTACAGTACCCAGATGCCGAGTACACCGAATCCGAGCCAGAACGTCAGTATGCCCAGGCCGAGGAGCAGCACGAGCGGGAACGAAATGGCCGAAATGATCACCGCCCACAGGACCGTGAACCAGAAGGTGCGAATCTGCCACGTGAAATGCGACTCCAAGATCGTGCCGCGCGCATCGCTGCGGCGCGCGTAATTCATGACGACGGCGATGATCGAGGGAACGCTCCAGACAAATGTCCCGACGATCGTAGCGGCTGATGTCAGGCCGATCACAACCGCGAGCGCGTGCAGCGCGTAGATGACGTGCGTGTACGTCACGAGCGATTGATCGAGTGGTTTGGCGGAATCGAGTATGGTGGTGTTCATGTGTTAGCCCCAGTGCTGCTCGTTTACGGCCGCGGAACGATAGCCAAGGTCGCGCGCGCCACGCAAATCAGGCGCCCGCGTTCATCGGTGATTTCGACGCCCCATACTTGACTGCGTGCACCCAGGTGATGGGGGCGAGTGGTACCGATTACAAGCCCTGGCAGACCGGGACGCAAGTGATTGGCATTGCTTTCCGCTACGACACAGTCGTACCGCACCGGGTCGATGATGCAATTTGCAGCGGCGCTGACCAGGGTTTCGGCGAACATGGCCGATACGCCGCCATGCAGCACACCCATCGGCTGGATCGTGCGGGCGTCGATCGGCAAGCTAGCGCGTAGATAGTCGTCGCCCAGCTCCGTGAACCTGACGCCAACGTGCGATGCCAACGTGTCTCGATGCCGCGCATTGATTGCTTCGAGTGTCGCAGCGCCATACCAAGCAGTCGCTGGCGTGCTCATGATTCGCTCTTGGGTTTGCTCGCGGCTTTGCTCTGGGGCCTGCCTTTGGCGCCGACCCGTTGGTACGCCTCGCGGAAGGGAATGCCCTCCGTGACGACCAGCGCATTGGCTTCCGCGGCGGTATGGATGCCCGGATCCAGCGTGATGCGCTCGGGTACAAAGCGCACACCTGTTAGCAGCGTGGTCATGATCGCGGCGCTCTGCATCGTGCTGTCGATGCCGCGGAACAACGGCGCCTTCAAGAGTTGCAGATCGCGTTGATACCCCGATGGCAGCTTGGCACAGATGCCGAGCGCTTCGAGTAGTGCAGCGTGCGCCGTGGCGGTGCGCCCACGCACCAACTCGCAAACATCGGGATTGCGCTTCTGCGGCATGATCGA
>JAGRJB010000284.1 GCA_020442965.1 Pseudomonadales bacterium | reverse complement strand
TAGTCGAGATACGACTTGCGCATCTCGTCTTCAAGATTGACTGGCAGGACTTCGCGGGCGATATCAGTCATGGGCGGCGAACCCGGGTCTTGGACAGATCATCTTGGAGATTTCGGCAGCTGGAATTACAAGCCGAATTCTAACACAAGCCAAGGGCTGAACCGTGCGATTCGAGCGGCAACAGACGCTATACTGGCAGCTTCAGCCGCAGACCCTTTTTCGCTCCATGCACGACGCCCAGCACAAGCCGGAACAACCGCAAGCCCAGGCATCCGCCGATCCCGCGGAGATCGCCCGATTTCACGCCAGTGCGCATCGTTTCTGGGACCCAAACGGCGAGTTCAAACCGTTGCATCGATTGAACCCGGTCCGGCTACGCTTCATCGGTGAGCGCGTCCGGCTGGCGGGCCTGGCGGTGCTCGACGTCGGCTGCGGCGGCGGGTTGCTGGCCGAGTCGATGCAGCGCGCGGGTGCCGCCGTCACGGCAATCGACCTTGCGCCCGGCATGATCGACACAGCCCGCCTGCACGCGCTCGACGCGGGGCTCGAAATCGACTACCGACTAACGAGCGTGGAGGATCTTGTCGCAACCGGCGCCCGTTTCGCGGTCGTCACTTGCATGGAAGTGCTCGAACACGTGCCGGATCCGGCCGCAACGCTACGCTCGCTGGCGGCGGCGCTCATCCCCGGCGGCTCGCTATTCGTGTCGACGATCAACCGCAATGCCAAGGCGTTCGCGCTCGCGATCATCGGTGCCGAGTACGTGACGCAGCTGGTCGCCCGCGGCACGCACGACTACGAGCGCTTCATCCGCCCTGCCGAACTCGCCCGGTACGGCCGCGACGCGGGCCTCACCGTTCAGGATATCGGCGGCCTGCACTACGATCCGTTTGCCGACACCGTTACGCTCAATGCAGACCCGTCGGTCAACTATCTGATGCATTTCGTGGCGCCAGCGAATTCGCGCGCCGCCGGGGGCCGCGCGTGAACACGGCGCGAGATCCGGTCGATGCGGTGCTCTTCGACCTCGACGGCACACTGCTCGATACCGCGCCCGACATGGGAGCGGCACTGAACACATTGTTGCTGGAAGAAGGCCTCGCGACCCTGTCGGCCGAAACAATTCGTCCACATGTTTCGAATGGCTCCAAGGCGCTCGTGACGCTTGGCTGCGGCGCAGGCGGGGAGTTCGAACGCCGCCGCCTACGGTTCTTGCAGCTCTACGCGCTGGTGCTCGATCGCGCGACCGCGCCGTTTGATGGCATCGAAGACATTCTGACGCTGCTCGAAGCCGACGCGCGCCCCTGGGGCATCGTCACTAACAAGCCACGCTGGTTGACCGATCCACTCCTCAAAGCGCTCGGCCTGGACCGCCGCGCCGCCTGTGTCGTCAGCGGCGATACGCTGCCCGAGCGCAAACCTCACCCGCTGCCACTGCTGCATGCGGCCGCGACGATCGGCATCGACCCGGCGCGTTGTCTCTATGTTGGCGACGCGGAACGCGACATGCAGGCAGCAGCTGGCGCCGGCATGCGGGCGGTCGTCGCGCGCTACGGTTACTTGGCGCCTGCCGACCGGTTGGCAAACTGGCCACAACATGGCGCGATCGACCATCCGCGCGAACTGCTGGCTTTTCTGTAGCGCAGTGATTGCAGGTATGAGCGCGTCGCTGCCAATTTTCCTCCTGATTGCCGCATTCGCGTTCGGCGCCTTGCTCGGCTACCTGATTGCGGCACTGCTAACTGGCCGACGCGCCGCTGAGCTGCACGCGGCGCTCGCTGCCACGGAGGCGCGGCTGCAATCGGAGGAGCAACAGGTCGAGCGCGCCGCAGAACTGCTCGCACAAAGTGAGGCGCGACTGCGCGCAGCATTCGACGACCTGGCAGGTAACTCGCTGCGCAACAATAGTGAAACGTTCCTGCGTCTGGCACGCGAATCACTCGGCCGCGAACAAGTGACCGCTCAGGCAACACTCAAAGAGCGTGAAACCGCGATCGGTCAGATGCTCGAACCCATCCGTCAGGCATTGGCCAAATCGGAACAGCAGGTGCAAGCGCTCGAACGCGAACGTCGTGAAACCTTCGGCGCATTGCGCGGACACATCGAGAACCTCGGTCT
>JAGRJB010000283.1 GCA_020442965.1 Pseudomonadales bacterium | reverse complement strand
ATGTTGTCAGCGCATATTTGAACCCCGCGGTCCGCGCCTGCGCCACATGCAGTGCCTCGTAATCGAAGCCGGGTCGACCATTGGGGTACGCGAAAGAGGTGACCGGCGCGGCGACGATCGCCTCGAGATCCGCGCGGCTCTGCACGATCTCACGCTGGGACGCCGTGGGATCGAGACGCAACAGGATGGGATGGCTGACGGTATGTGCGCCGATTTCCATCCCGGCGGCGTGCAGTGCCTTGATCTGTGTCTCCGACATCATCAGTGAGCGTTCCGTTGCCGGCGGGTAGCGCCGCCGAATCTCATCGACGAGCTCGGCGCGTCGCGTCACCGCAGCATGCTTGACTTGCGTGATGACCGCGTCGATCGCAGCCCGGTGAGATGCAACGGTATCGATGACGTAGCGCCCAAGATCGAGTGCGGCGAGATCGATGCTGCCCGAAGCGTTACGCAACGACTCGATCACGACGTCGTTGAACATGTTAGCGCCGCGCATGAAACCGGTGGCGATGTAAAACGTTGCGGCAATCCCGCGACGTTGCAGAATCGGCAGTGCGATATCGTGGTTGTCGGCGTAACCGTCATCGAACGTGATACAGACCGCGCGCGCTGGCAGGCTGCGGCGTTCAAGCCGCTCGAGCGCTTCGGTGAGCGGCAGCGGCCTGTAAGCATCCTGCAGCAACTGCAGGTGCTGATCGAATCGCTCTGGACACAGATCGTCGGGAAACAGCTCATCTGCGACCGGTGCGACCCGATGATAGTGCAGCACCAGCAATCGGTTGGCGCCCGTGCGGCCACCCATGACGCTTGCCAGGGTTCGCAGGGCCCAGCGTTGCGATCCCGCAAGGCGTTTCACGTCAATGCCTCGTACACGGGGCCATAAACGCGTGCAATGTGGGCCCAAGTACGGTGCTCAGCTACGTACCGCCGTCCGGCCGCAATCAGCTGCACCCGCCTGACCGGATCGGCCGCGATGCTGACGACAGCCGTCGCCAGTGCCGTCTCATCGCCCGCTTTGAACAACACGCCGGTCACACCGTCTTCGATCAACTCGCGATGCCCGCCAACGTCGGAGGCGGCGACCGCCTTGCCGAGCGCCATCGCCTCGAGCGGCTTGATCGGTGTCACCATGTTGGTGAGTCGCATCGGGGTACGGGGGAACACCAACAAATCGATCGCTGCGTACATGTTCAGCACGTCGTCATGCGGCACCTGGCCGGTGAACCGTACCGCATCGTGCAAGCCGAGCGTGCTGGTCAGTTCGCGCAGACGCTCTCCCTCCGGCCCTGCACCGACCAACAGGAGCAGCACGTCGGGGCGCTGCGCAAGAATGCGTGGCATGGCTCTCAGTAGTACGTCGAGACCTTCCCAGGCGAAGAACGAGCCGACGAACCCCAGCACAAAGCGGCCTTCGAGCCCGAGCACCGCGCGCGCGGCTTTGGGGTCGGGCAGCACCTCGTCGAGTTTGCGTCCATCGACCGCATTCGCCGCGACCGTAATGCGTTCGGGTGCTATCCCGCGGCCGATCATGTCGGCTCGCAATCCGTCACAGATCGTCACGATCGCATCGGCACGGCGCAGTGCCTGCGTTTCCAACCAACGCGACAGGCGGTAGCGTGCGCTGCCCTCGTGGGTAACGCCGGAACTGACAGCCGCGTCCTCCCAGGACGAGCGCGCCTCGTACACGACCGGTACACCCAGCCCGAACGCAGCGAATGCATTGAGGCAGGGCGAGTGAGCGTGGATGACGTCAGGCCTGGCAGCCGCAACCGCGGTCCGCAGTGCCCGCCTGACCGTCGTGACACTGGCAACTTGTTCGAGCACTGGCAGGCGCGCCCACGACCCACTATCGGGCGCGATCCGCTGATAGGTCATGCCGTCGATCGTTTCGACCGGTGTGGTCACGCGCTCTTGCTTGGGGCTGGTCAGCGCGCTGACACGCCAACGGCGTTGTTGTTCGAGCAAGATCGAATGGCTGCGCACCGCATAACCATCCGGCACCGGCAGAGAATGATCCAGGACGTGCAGGACGTGCATTTGACGAACGAACCTAAACGGCCGCGGCCATGCCTGCCGGCGGCGCGCCGGTCTGCTTACGCAGAAAGCCGTCGAACATCAGGAGCGCCCACAGCACCGCGCTGTGATTACGACGGCCAGCCGCGTGCTCATTCCACAGACGTTGCAAGTAAACCGACGAGAACAGGCCACAGTCACGCAAGACGGGGCCTGCCAGTGTCTGTTGCACACGTTCGCGGAGTGAACCCCGAAACCACAGGTCGAGCGGCACACCGAAGCCCTGTTTTTTGCGATACAGAATATTGTGGGGCAAGAGCGGTTGTAACGCCTGTTTCAAAATGTATTTGCCTTCGCCGCGCTTCAATTTGATGTTGGTCGGCAAGCCTGCGACCCAAT
>JAGRJB010000282.1 GCA_020442965.1 Pseudomonadales bacterium | reverse complement strand
GTCGTCGTCGTCGTCGCCTATGGGCTTTTGCTGCCGCAGGCGATCCTCGACGTGCCGGAGGACTTCTGCCTCAACCTTCATGCTTCGCTCCTGCCGCGCTGGCGCGGTGCTGCACCCATACAACGTGCGCTCCTGGCCGGTGATCAAGCGACCGGCGTGTCGATCATGCAGTTGGATGCCGGGCTCGATACGGGACCGGTTTACGCTCAAAGAAGTTGCAAGATCGACGCGCATGTGACGGCCGGCGATCTACACGAGCAGTTAGCCGAGATCGGTGCGGCGGCGTTGCTCGAGACGATCGCTGGCATAGTGGACGGGACGCTCCTGCCGCGCGCGCAGGCGGCGGATGGCGTGACCTATGCGCGCAAAATCGAGAAAGCGGAGGCGGAGATCGACTGGCTGGCCAGCGCGGTCGCTATCGATCGACAAATTCGTGCCTTCAATCCGCAGCCCATCGCACGAACTTCCTTGCGTGGTGAGCCTTTGCGCGTGCATCGTGCGCACGTGCTCACTGACGCCGCTATCGCAGAGCTCGACCGCGCTGCGGTACCGGCACCGGGCCAGTTATTGACGCTCCGGCACGATGCGCTGCTGGTTGCGTGTGGCACCGGCGTACTGGCGATCGACTCGTTGCAGCGTGCTGGCAAGCGCAAAATGGCGGCGCGGGATTTCGTCAACGCCGTGCCGATCGACGGCCAACGATTGGGCCAGTGACGCGAATGTCGACCAAGTACAGGGGCAAGCGACCGTCGCACGGACCTGGCGGCCATGCGGGCAACAAACCAGCTCCCGGCGCTGCGACACTCGCGGCTGCCGTAGAAGTAGTCGCCGCAGTGGTGAGCGGCGGTCGCTCCGCCGACGATGCGTTGCAGGAAACGGCCGCGCGCGTCGATCGGGCGGCGATACAGGCCATCGCACTCGGCACCGTTCGCTGGTACCTGCGACTGCTGCCGGCCGTGGGCAAACTACTGCAGCGGCCGATCGCGGACCTGCCACCGCCGCTGGCGGCCTTGTTAGTGACCGGCGCGCACCAAGTCGAGTATTCGCGTGCGCCGGTTGAAGCATCGGTGCACTTGGCGGTCGAGGCGAGCCGGCTGATCGGCGCTGCGCGCGCCAGCGGGCTCGTGAACGCGGTACTGCGGCGATTCGTCCGGGAGCGTGAGGAGTTGTTGAGCGATGCACCGGCCGAAGGGCAAGCCGCGCTCGCAGATGGAGATATCGCCCGGCGCACCGCTCATCCGCACTGGTTCGTGCAGCAATTGCGCATGGCGTGGCCCGACCAATTCCTGCGGGTGCTCGAGGCTAACAACGAACACCCACCGATGACACTGCGGCTCGATCTCTCACAACTGAGCGGCGAGCAGTTCATGCTGGAGTGGCGTGCGCTCGGCCGTGAGGCGGCGCTCATCGACTGGCGTCCGGGCGCCGTTACGCTCGCGCGGCCAGCGCCGATCGGTGTGATCCCGGGCTTCGCGACCGGACGCGTCTCGGTACAGGATGCGGCGGCTCAGTTGGCGGCGCCTCTGCTACAGGCGCAAGCCGGCATGCGCGTGCTGGACGCCTGCGCGGCGCCGGGCGGCAAGACCCTGCACCTTGCGCAGCTCACACGCGGTCTCGAACAATTGATCGCGGCCGATATCGATGGCGCGCGGCTGCGATTGGTGGAGGAAAATTTCGCGCGTGCCAATGCCGCAGCGCCGCTCGTTAGCGCGGAACTGGTGCGAGCCGATCTCACTCGCCCGGCAGCCGAGCTGATCGAGTGCTTGCAGCCGCGGTCATTCGACCGTGTCCTGGTCGATGCGCCGTGTTCCAGCACGGGTGTCATACGTCGCCACCCCGACATCAAGTTGTTACGTCGCGCGGGCGACATCGCGGGATTTCAGGCGATTCAGCGCGCGGTGCTCAAGAATGCCTTCGAGTTGCTGCGCCCCGGCGGCCGGCTGGTGTACTGCACCTGCTCGGTCCTGCCCGTCGAGAACGAGGAACTGGTGGGGGAGTTTCTGGCGGCCGAATCGCGTGCCAGCGCGTTGCCCTGGCCGCTGGCGGTACCCATGCCGCCCGGCATACTCATTCGCCCCGTTGGCTGGCAGCTTTTGCCAGGTCACGGCGCGGGCAGCGACGGCTTCTATTATGCTTGTATCGGCGCCGCCACCGACGAGTGAGTTGCATGACGAGTTTTACCGCCAATGCCCGTTGTACGAGCTGCGCGCGTGTTGTCGCGCTGTTGCTGCTGCTCGTCGCTGGTCTGGCGCGGAGCGATGCACTCGATGGCACTCTCGAAGTGCGTTCCGCGTACATCAATGTCAACAACGGCGTATACGAGCTGTATGCTCGGATCATCTATCCGGCCAATGATGCAATAGCGGCAGCACTGCGTGATGGTCTGACTTTGAGCTTCGATCTCGACGTCCTCGTCTCACGTGAGCGGCGTTACTGGCTCAACAGTGACGTCGTCGCGCTGACGCTGCGGCGAGAATTGCAATTTCACACGGTCAGCGAGCGCTATCTCGTGCGCGATTTGCCTGCTGGCGAGCCGCAGAGTTATGCGACCCTGGACGAAGCGCTCGATGCGCTCGGCAAAGTGGAGGCTTGGCCCATCATCATTCGCTCGCAGCTCGCGGATGACGCGCGCTACCGTATCAGCCTCCGCGCCGGCGTGCGCCGCGGACGACTGGCCGACGCTCTGCGCGCGATCTTGTTCTGGAGTAACGACTGGCACCGTGAGAGTGAGTGGTACTCATGGGCGTTGCCGCAGTAAGACGACTTGGTACCGTAGGACTCATCGTCCTGTGGGCGAGTCTGGTTACTGGCATTCTCGTCCTGCTCGCACTCACGGTGCAAAATTCCGCGCAGTTTGGCCGCATGCGGCCCTGGATACTGCTGATCAATCTCGCGGCCGTCGCCGTCGTGACATTTTTGTTAGCACGCAAGATTGCGCAATTGGTGCGCGACTATCGAGCGCATGTTCCAGGCTCGCGCATGACGGCACGTACAGTCGTCACGTTCGGTGCTTTGGTCGTGGCGCCGCTCTTGATCGTCTATCTGTTTTCGCTCGAGTTCCTCAATCGCGGCATCGACAGCTGGTTCCGGGTCGAGATC